>CAMZLV010000096.1 GCA_947311835.1 uncultured Lutibacter sp.
ACCTGCTTTACCGTAGTAAAATATCATCCAAAGTAAAATTAATAATAGTGCTATTCCGAAAGAAATCATACTACTATTTATTGCTTTTTGACCTAATGATGCTCCAACTACTGCTGATTGAATAATGTGTGCTGCTGCTGGAAGTTTTCCTGCTTTTAAGACGTTTGCTAAATCTTTAGCCTCATCAATACTCATACTTCCAGAGATTGATGTGTTTCCAGCCAAAATTGGGTCGTTAACTCTTGGTGCAGAGTGTACTTCATTATCAAGTACAACCGCTACAAAACCACCATTTTGGTTTTCAGTAGTTAATTTTGCCCATTTTTTTGTACCAAAACTATTCATGCGCATGCTTACTTCAGGATTTGCTCCAAACTGATCAAATGTTTGTCTAGCATCATCAATTACATCTCCTTCTATAGGAGCAACATCTTGACGGTTACCTTTTATAGCATATAAGCCTAATACTTCACCATTTGGTTTTGCATCCCATAAGAATTTTGCATAACGTAATTCTGTTGGTAAAAGCGCTTTGATTTCTTTTGTGTTTAAGAATTGATTTACTTTAGCAGTATCTTTAATTGCTGCTTGTCCTATCAATGAACTTCTTTGTTTTTCCGATTGTGCAATGTTTGGGTATAAATAAGCAAATAATCTATTTTGTTTTTTAGGAACGCTCAATGAGTCAGTAACTTCACCTAATAAATCATCTAATTTATCGGTTTTAGTTGAGTCTTTAGCGGTTTCTATGTCTTTAGTATTGAATAATTCTGCAGTTTTAGCATCTGCTTGAATTAAGTAGTTTTGAACATCGGTATTAGCAAATGCTTCCCAAAATTGTAATTCGGCAGTACTTTGTAAAAGTTTTTCAACACGATCAATATCTTTTGCTCCTGGTAATTCTATTAAAATTCTTCCTGAGTTTCCAATACGTTGAATGTTTGGTTGTGTAACACCAAATTTATCAATACGACTTCTTAATACTTGAAAAGCAGTAGAAATAGAAGCGTCAATTTCACCTCTAATAATAGGTTTAACTTCGTCATTTGTGTTTTTAAAAGTAATTTTTCCGCTTAATGATTTGTTTCCAAAAATATCTGGATCACTAAGTTTCGTGTCAGTACCTTTACTTGCTTTGTCAAATTCAGTATAAAATAAATCGATAAAAGTTTTATCACTATTTTTACCTGCAAGAGTAGCATTTTCAAGTGCCTTGTTAAATACAGCGTTTTTAGAATTGTTAGACAATCCTTTTAAAATATCTTTAACAGATACTTGTAAAATAGCATTGATTCCTCCTTTTAAATCTAGTCCTAAGTTAATTTCTTTGTCCTTGATGTCATTATAGGTTTGGTTTAAAAGAGGGATAATCGTGTCATTAGCAACAGAGTCGATATATACTTTTTCGAATTTTGCTAATTTACTTGCATCTCCATCCGCTTTTAGTATTGAAAATTCCTTTGCTTTTTTCTCTACACCATTCGCGAACCAAGTAAATGATAATTGGTACAAACTCACTAATCCAAAAAGGATAGCAAATAACTTAATAAGTCCTTTGTTTTGCATTCTATTTTTAATTTAATTCTTCTATTTCTTAATAAACGCGCAAATATATAATTTTCAGCTCTAAAACTCACTATATTTTGTCTAAAAGATTAAATGAATTTTAGTTTTTCTATTTTTAATGATTATAAAATTGATTATTTTGTCTTTTTTTATGAATGTTATACTGATTAAATAGTAACTTAGCTACTTAAATTTTTTTTACAAAATGAAACATTTATCAGATATACAAATTGCACAAAACACTATTTTACATCATATAAAAACCATTGCACATAAATTAAATATAGATGAAGATGATATTGAAATGTATGGGAAATATAAGGCGAAATTACCGTTGAGTTTTATTGATGAAAATAAAATTAAAAACAACAACCTAATATTGGTAACTGCTTTAACTCCAACGCCTGCTGGAGAAGGAAAAACAACTGTTTCTATAGGGCTAACAGAAGGATTGAACAAAATAGGGAAACAAACTACTGTTGTTTTGAGAGAGCCGTCTTTAGGTCCAGTTTTTGGAATAAAAGGAGGAGCAGCAGGAGGAGGGTACTCGCAAGTTGTACCAATGGAAGATATCAATTTGCATTTTACAGGTGATTTTAACGCTGTAGAAAAAGCTAATAATTTATTGTCGGCTTTGATAGATAATAATCTTCAGAGCAAGGTTAATAACTTAAATTTAGATCCAAGAACTATATTTTGGAAGCGTGTAATTGACATGAATGATAGAGCCTTACGTGATATTACTATTGGTTTAGGAGGAACAGGAAATGGTATTCCACGTCAAGATGGTTTTAATATAACTCCAGCAAGTGAAGTAATGGCTATATTGTGTATGGCAACTGATTTTGAAGATTTAAAACAGCGTTTAGGTGATATTTTTGTTGGATTTACGTTTGATAAAAAAGCCATTTTCGCACGTGATTTAAAAGCCCAAAACGCAATGGCAATCTTATTAAAAGATGCGATTAAACCTAATTTGGTACAAACTTTAGAAAAAAATCCAGCCATAATCCATGGAGGACCTTTTGCAAATATTGCTCAAGGTACAAACACGATTATCGCAACAAAAATGGGATTGTCGTTGTCTAATTATGTAGTGACAGAAGCAGGATTTGGAGCCGATTTAGGTGCTGAAAAATTCTTAAACATTAAATGTGCACAAGCAGGATTAAATCCTAAATGTGTTGTGTTGGTAGCAACAATTAGAGCGCTACGTCATCATGGAGGAGCAAAAAAAGAAGAATATAATACGCCAAGTGTTGAGCGTGTTAAGATTGGTTTTTCAAATCTAGAAAAGCATATTGAAAATATTAGAAAATTTTATATTGAACCAGTAGTTGCTATCAATTCTTTTATTTCAGACTCTACTGCAGAAGTTGATTTTATTATTGATGCTTGTAAAAAATTAGGTGTTCAAGCAGTAGTTTCAGAAGGCTGGGCAAAAGGAGGAGAAGGAACGCAAGACTTGGCAAAAGCCGTTGTAAACATTGTTGAAAATAAAGCAACGCAGTTTAAACCTTTGTATGATTGGAAATCGCCAATGAAAGAAAAGATTGAAACGATAGCACGAGAAATTTATGGTGCCGATGGTGTTGTGTTTGAAAAGAAAGCGGAATTAAATTTACGAAGAATAGACAGACTTGGTTTTAATGATTTTGCTGTATGTATGGCAAAAACTCAAAAATCTTTTTCAGATGATGCTACTAAAATCGGTAGACCTACAGGATTTAAAGTAACTGTTAGAGAAATAGAAATTGCAGCAGGAGCACGATTTGTAATCCCAATTCTTGGTAAAATGATGCGTATGCCTGGACTTCCTTCAAAACCTGCAAGTGAAGGTATGAGTATTGATAATAATGGTGTTATATCAGGATTGTCTTAAGAGTGAAATTTATGTTTTATTAATTGATATTATTCCCAAAAAAAACGATAAATAATGAAAAATTTATGGACACTTGCTTTCTTGTTAGTTGCTACTAATCTACACGCACAGTTAACTGTTTCTGTTAAAAATATTCCTTCAAACAAAGGAAAAATTTATATAGCAATATACAATTCGGAAAAGAATTATCTTCATGTTTCAGACGCTTTTGCAACAAAAGTAATTGATATAGATAATAAAAAAGCAAGTTTTACTTTTACAGATTTGCCTTTTGCAAGTTATAGTATTGCTGTTTTTTACGATACTAATAATAATGAAAAATTAGATAAAAATTTTGTTGGCATCCCAAAAGAACCATATGGTTTTTCTAATAATGTAA
>CAMZLV010000097.1 GCA_947311835.1 uncultured Lutibacter sp.
CTGTACCGACTTCTAAAAGTGATGCTATACGTCCTTTTGATTTTATACTTCCTGTTGTTGGTCCTGTAACTTTAGATAGTATTTTTAGTAAAGTTGATTTTCCCGCACCATTTTTACCGATTATACCAAGTACTTCTCCTTTTTTTATTTCAAAATTTATATCCTTTAATGCCCAAACATATTCAGAAGTTGCTTTGGTTGCTCTATCATTCGTTTCGCCTACTTTCAAAAAAGGATCATCTTTACCTCTAACCTTGTGCCACCAACGGTTTAAATCATGACTGATAGTTCCTGTACCAATTGTTCCTAATCGATATTGTTTTGAAAGGTTTTCTATTTTTAGTATTATATTACTCACTTTTTTTCTATCTGTTGTCGGTTATTAGTTTTCAGTTGTCGGTTGTCGGTTATTTGTTAGCGGTTTTCGGTTTTCTTTGATTGTTATAGATTGTTTAAAATCTCTATGTTTTCCAATTGTTTTCTACATATTTAATAAATTTAAACAACTTTGCTCCTAAATTATCATATTTTAAAATTAATTCTTTTGTTTCTATTTCTGGATATAATTTTGATATCATTTCTAATTGTGACAAACATTCTAACAAAGAGGCTTGTGCATAAATTAAAAACTTAATAAAATCGGCTTTATATTTTCTTCGTCCATAGCCTTCTACAATATTATTTTTTACACTTTTTGATGAACGTCTTATTTGACTCCCTTGTTCGTATAATTCATACTTAGGTAATTTTAATGAAATTTTATGAATTTCTAATGCATATTCAAAAGATAATTTATAAATATCTAAATCTCTATAACTTTTCATTTATATTTTTTTATATTTTCAAACAATTTACAATCTACTCAACCAACAACTCACAACCAACTAACTCCCTAAACCGTATCAATAAAACTCTTTTCCGTTCTGTTAAAAATAACAACTCCTATTAATAATATAATCAAACTAACTACGCCTGAATATACAAATCCTTTTAAGGAAAATTCTCCTTGACTCAACAGCATATTTCGTGCAGACTCTATCACTTGTGTCATTGGATTGAATGCTATTATTTTGCCAATAAAAGCAGGAATTTTACCTTCTGATACTTTTTCCTGTACTAGTGATAATGGATACATAACTACCGACATATACATCAATAATTGTACGCCAAACTGCATCAAAAATTTTAAATCTCTATATTTTGTTACCATTGATGATATTATCATCCCTAATCCTAAGCCTAGCATAGCCATAAAAAGTACCAAAATAGGAAATAATATAAGCCATTTAGAAGGCGCTATTTCATTACCTATAAAAATATAGTATAAATAAAAACCAATAAAAATCAACAGTTGAATTCCAAATTTTAACAAATTAGAAACTACTATTGACATCGGCATAATAATTCTTGGGAAATATACTTTGCTAAAAATATTTGCATTTTTGGTAAACGTATCAGAAGTAGCTGTTAAACATTCTCTAAAATAATTCCATACCGTAATTCCAGCCAAATTAAACAAAAAAGAAGGTACTAAACCTGTAGAAATATTCGCTACATTGTTAAATATCAATGTAAATATTACTGATGTAAACAACGGTTGAATCAAGTACCATAATGGACCTAAAATAGTTTGCTTATACATTGTTACAACATCACGCTTTACGAAGAGCATTAACAAATCTCTATAGCGCCATATTTCAGTAAAATTTAAACTTAGTAAATTTTTTTTTGGGGTTATTTCAAACAACCAATCTTCATTCTTACTCATATCACTTCAAATGTCAACAAATTTAAAATTTATTTAACAACTACTGCTGTTTTAATTAAATTATTTAACGAAGTTTTAAACAATTTATTGAAAAAAAATTAGCATTCTAATATAGAAACTTTATACATTTGACCTTTAAATATATAACCATGCAAAAACAACTAATTGAATGCGTACCAAACATAAGTGAAGGTCGTGATATAGAAAAAATTAACACAATTGCTAACATTGTTGAAACCGTAGAAGGCGTAAAACTACTAGATATTGATCCAGGAGCAGCAACCAATCGAACTGTTATTACCTTTGTTGGTGAACCAAAAAATGTGATTGAAGCCGCATTTTTATTAATCAAAAAAGCAGCAGAATTAATTGATATGAGTAAACATTCAGGCGAACATCCACGTTTTGGTGCTACTGATGTGTGTCCGCTAGTTCCTATTTCAGGAATTTCATTAGAAGAAACTGCCGTTTATGCAAAGCTATTAGGCGAACGTGTTGGTAAGGAATTAGAAATACCGGTATATCTATACGAAAATGCAGCACAAGAAGAAAAACGTAAAAATCTTGCAAACTGTCGTTCTGGTGAATATGAAGGTTTAAAAGAAAAATTAGCAAATCCTGAATGGAAACCAGATTTTGGTCCTGCAACATTTAATAAAAATGTTGCTAAAACTGGTGCGACTGCTATTTCTGCACGTGATTTTTTAATTGCTTATAACGTTAATCTTAATACAACTTCTACGCGCCGCGCTAATGCTGTTGCTTTTGATATTCGTGAAAACGGACGTGCAAAAACTGAAAACGGCAAACCAAACGGTAAAAAAGTATTAGATAAAAATGGTGAAGTTGTACGCGTTCCTGGAAAATTAAAAGCCGTAAAAGGTATTGGATGGTATATTGATGAGTATGGTATTGCACAAATTTCATACAATTTGACCAATATAAGCATTACCTCAATGCATGTTGCCTTTGACGAAACGGTAAAAGCAGCGACCGAAAGAGGTTTGCGTGTAACTGGCTCTGAATTGATTGGTTTAATTCCGCTACAAGCAATGTTAGATGCCGCAGATTTTTATCTCAAAAAACAAGAACGCTCACTTGGTATTGCCGAATCTGAAAAAATAAAAATTGCCGTAAAATCATTAGGTTTAGATGATTTAAAACCGTTTAATCCGAACGAAAAAATTATTGAGTATGTAATGAAAAACGACTCAAAACGCTTAATTGACTTTACTTTAACTGATTTTGCTGATGAAACTGCTGGAGAATCAATGGCTCCAGGAGGCGGTTCAATTGCTGCTTATGTTGGTTCATTAGGTGTTTCATTAGGAACAATGGTTGCCAACTTATCGGCACATAAAAGTGGTTGGGATGATAAATGGGAATACTTCTCAGAATGGGCTCAAAAAGGACAAAATTATAAAAATCGTTTACTTTTTTTGGTTGATGAAGATACCAATTCATTCAATAAAATTATTGATGGTTTTAGAATGCCAAAATCAACATCCGAAGAAAAAGAAATACGAGCAAAAGCCATACAAGACGCTACAAAATATGCTACTGAAATTCCATTTGAAGTAATGCAAACTGCCTATAATTCTATGGAAGTAATGCAAGAAATGCTACAAAATGGATTGCAAAGTTCCCTTTCTGATTCTGGAGTTGGTATTTTATGCGCTCGTGCTGCTGTAGTTGGTGCGTATTTTAATGTACGCATAAATGCAAAGGATATAAAAGATAGAGCGTTTGCTGAAAATATCCTTCAAAAAGCAAAAGAAGTGTATGATAAAACGATTGCTTTAGAACAAGAAGTAATGACTTTAATGGATAGTAAAATATAATTAATCATTGTCATTCTGAACGATAGTGAAGAATCTCAAATAACTTCAAATCACAAAAATAGTTGATTAATCTATGTGTTAAGATATTTCGCTATTGCTCAATATGACAAGTACTAAATGCATTTTGTCATTCTGAACGGTAGTGAAGAATCTTAATTCAAAACATTAGTTATAAACACATCACAGAACATAGAAATCAAAAATTTAATTATTTTTAACCTTTTTTGGTTTATACGTAACTTATTAATATATTTGTACGTATAAAGTAGTATTATGGACTCAAAATTGACTTTAAAATTAAATAAAAATGTAATTGAACAAGCAAAACAATACGCGAAAAAGAATAACATTAGCCTTTCAAAAATGATTGAAAATTATTTGCAAGCAGTTACTACAAGAAAAGACGATAAATTAAAGATAAGCCCTTTAGTTGATAGTTTAACAGGTGTAATAGAACTTGACAAAAAGGACTACAAAAAAGAACATATAGCCTTTTTATCACAAAAAAATTCATAAATGGATAGGCTTTTAGTTGATACGAATATTGTCTTAGATTTATTAGCCAAACGAGAAGATTTTCTAGTTGAAGCACAAGAACTCTTCACGTTATCTGACAGAAAGGAAATACAACTTTTTGTATCTTCTTTAACTTTTGCAAACACTTATTAACCTGAGTTCGACCTAAAAAAGTACTAATTGATTTGTTTTTTCGGTTTCAAATTTAATGGATGGTTTTTTAGGAAAAAAGCAATATGCAATTAAACCTGAAATTAGATTAGTTA
>CAMZLV010000098.1 GCA_947311835.1 uncultured Lutibacter sp.
CTTAATTTTAAAGGGTAAATATACAGAATTTATATTAATAAGTCAATTAAATAATTTGGCAAAGTCAATAGTTTAAACATTTATTTGTTTCCAAGTTGTTTGTTAAGTATTTGTGTGTTTTAAGAAGGGTGAAGTTTATAAATTTATGTTTCGTTACTTTTTTAAGTAAACAAAAAAACGTCCGCTAAAAGCGGACGTTTTAAAAAGTATTGATTTAGTTTTATTATTGATTAATAACTCTAAATTCAGTTCTTCTGTTTCTTGCATGTTCTGCTTCAGTACAAGATACTCCATCGGAACATCTGTTTGTTAATTTGTTTTCACCAAAACCATTAGCAACTAATTGAGAAGCGTTTACACCCTTACTCATTAAGTAATTAACTACTGCTTTTGCTCTTCTTTCAGATAAAGCTTGATTACTTGCTTTAGAACCTCTTGAATCAGTATGTGAAGCGATTTCAGCACTTACACCTTTACTTAAAATTGGTAATAAACGAGCATCAATAATACGTTTAGCAGCACTTGTTAAAGTAGCGCTTCCAGTATTCCAGTTAATTGGTAATGGACTGTATTGAGTGATTTTACAATCAACAGGTTTCCAAGTCGTTAAACCTCCTTTAGAAACTAAAATTTCTTTAGATATAGTTTTGTAACGAGCTGGTACAGTAACTGCTTCTTCCCATGCATCTTTTGCTATTACAGTTTTAGTAATAGTAGAGTATTCTGCAGGAATATCAACAGTAGTTGTAGAAGGTGGAGTTACCATAACTGTTTTCTTGATTGTTTTAGTAACTTCAGGTATAGCAACAACTCTTGTTGACTCTGGATTGATTATTGTTTTCTTAATAGTAGTCGTTTTTTGAGGAATTTCAATAACTCGTGTTGTTGGTGGAGTTACCATAACAACTTTTTTGAAATTCTTCGTTTTTGCAGGAATTGCAATTTGTCTTGTTGATGGAGGAGTTACCATAACAGTTCTCTTAACTACAGTTGTTTGTTGAGGGATATCATTTTGTTTAGTTGTAGGAGGTGTAGCAACAGTTACTCTTGTGTAAGTTGCATCTCCACAATTTTTTCCATCAGAATTGTCTGTACAGTCAGGAGTACGTACAACCGTAGCATCACTTGTTAATACAGTTTTTGATACTGTTTGAAATTGAGCTGGAATTTCTTTAAAACACCAGTATCTACAGTCATTAGGATCACTCGATTGACAATCAGGAGCTCTTTCGCTCATTTGCCATTGTGCTGATGCTGCTTTAGTTTCAACAACTTCAGAGTCATTAGAAAAAGAAGCAGGAATAACTTTTAAAGAAGAACCATAATCTTTTTTGTGATAAGAAATTGTTTCTTTTCCAAATGTTCCAGGAATAACAGATAAACTGTAACTTCCTTCTTTAGTAACATAAACATCTTCTTTAGTTTCATACTTAGCAGGAATTATTTCTAATTTGTAACTTGCTGGTTGAACCTCTATAGTAACAGTTTTAGTTTCATACACTGCAGGTACAATTTCTAAGCGTTGGCTAGCTTCTTTAGTTACAAAAGTTTCTGTTACTACCTCAGTAGTTGCAGCAACTTTTTCTAAACGTTGGCTTGCTTCTTTTACAACAACAGTTACGTCTTTAGTTTCGTATTTTGCAGGAATAACCTTTAATACTTGACTTGATTCTTTAACTAAAACTTGTTCAGTTTCTTTTTTAAATTGCGCAGGATGCGTTGTTATTTTTTGGTAAGCAGGAGAAACTTCAATAGTTACTTCCTCATTTTTCCAAACATCAGGAGTTTTACAACGTACATAACATTTTCCTGGTTCAGGGTTTGTTGGTAAATCTTGTGCTGATACAGCAATACCAACTGCCAAAAAGGCACATGATAATAATAGTTTTTTCATTCTTTTTACTTTAATAATTAATAGTTAATACAGTTTATTAGACACCAAAAAGTTAGTAGAAGTCACATTTTTTCTAATCACTTTTCTGTGTTTAATTTATGCTAATCAAATGATTTTAAATCAATCTATTAACACAATGTAAATGTAGTGTTTTTTTTTAAACAGTTAAAATTTTGTTAATAAATATTTATCTTTTTTTATATAAAGTCTTAATAATACCATCAGATAGTCCAATTTTTGGGACGTATATTTTGGTGGCGCAACTCCATTTCATTGCGTTTAAGTATATTTTAGATGCAGGTATTATTACATCTGCTCTATCTGGATTTAAACCGAGTTCTGTTATTCTTTCTTGGTAAGATAATTGTTTTAAAAACTTATAATGTGCGTTTAGATAGATGTATGAAAGTGATTTTCCAGGTGCTTTGCCTGACATTTTGAAAATTTTATTAATATTCCCTCCAGAACCAATTAATGATAAACGTTTTAGGTTTTTGGTGTTTTTAACTATCCATTTTTCCATTTCTTTCCATAATTCCTTCTTATTATCCATTTTGTTGAGAAGTCTAACAGTTCCCATCTTAAATGATTTTGAATTAATAATTTTACCATTAGAAAATACCGTAAACTCAGTACTCCCACCACCAACATCAACATATAAATAAGAGGCGTTTTCTTTGATGAATTCTCTTAAATCTGTTGAAAATATAATTGCAGCTTCCGTTTTTCCATCAATTAAATCTATTTGCACACCTGTTTCTTTATATATTTCTTTAATGGTTTCTATTCCGTTTGAAGCTTCTCTCATTGCAGATGTTGCACATGCTCTATATTTTTCAACTTTATGGATTTTCATTAATAATTTAAACGCATTAAGCGCGTCAATCATTCTTTTTCTGTTTTCTGATGAAATTTTACCCTTTACAAAAGTGTCTGCACCTAATCGAATTGGTACGCGAACTAAAGAAGATTTTTTGAATTGAGGTTCTTCTCCTTTAATGGTTATAATATTATTTATTAGAAGTCTGATGGCATTTGAGCCGATATCAATTGCTGCGTACTTTTTTATTTTCAAATTAAATCTATTTTAATGTTTTATGCTCTTTAGGAAATTCAACTAAAAAAGTTTTTCCTTGTTTTAAACTTTTCCAATGGTTTGTGTTAAATTTGATACCTACAACGCCACAAGTAGGAACATTACCTATAAATTTATCTCCATAGCCATTAACAAAGTCATTAATTCCATGGTTATGGCTAAATATGATTGCAGAATCAAAACTATCATCCAAAGCTTTTATAACTTTTGTTAAATAGCCATCACTAAAACTGTATAACGAACTGTTAATTTTTAGATTTGCCAAAGGGTATTTAAAAGTATTACAAAAGATTACTCCTGTATGTAAGGCTCTATTTGCGCTACTTGACACAAAAACATCTGGTCTTGAAATTTTTTCTTTTAACACGCTAGCAATTAAGTGTGCATCTTTAATTCCGCGCTTTTTTAAAGGACGGTCAAAATCATCAATACCTTTATATTGCCATGAAGATTTAGCATGTCTAACTATATAGAGTGTTTTCATTGAATAAATTTATAATGTCAAATGTAAAAAAAATTATGGTGCTAATCGTTCTATTTCCCAATCAAAATTTTCAGACATTGTATAACGTATTCTATCGTGCATTCTATTTGGTCTTCCTTGCCAAAACTCAATTGAAATAGGTTTTACGATATAGCCTCCCCAATGTTTTGGTCTCGGTATTTCTTTGCCATTATACTTTTCTTCTACTTTTTTTAACGTATCGTCTAAAGCTTCTCTAGATGTTATAACTTCGCTTTGATTTGAAGCCCAAGCACCTAATTTACTGCCGTTAGGACGAGATTCAAAATAGCCGTCAGATAGATTGGTTGCTATTTTTTCTGCTTTTCCTTTGATAATTATTTGACGTTCTAAACTGTGCCAAAAAAAAGACAGGCATACATTTGAGTTTTTATTAATAGCAATTCCTTTTTCACTTTTATAATTGGTATAAAAAATAAAACCTTCCCAAGTAAATTTTTTTAAAAGTACTACTCGGTTTTTTGGGAATCCATCTATGCCTATAGTAGAAATAGTCATAGCATTTGGTTCTTCGTTACTATTATTTTGTTCTATTTCGTAAAACCATTTTTGAAATAATTCCATCGGATTTTCAGGAATATTAGTTTCTAAAAGAGTGCTCTTTTCGTATGATTTTCTGTAATCACTTAAGTCTTTTGACATGCTTAATTTTTTTGAGAGTGTGTTGTAAATTGATTTACGGATTTAAAGCTTTTGACTCTTCCTCTGTAAAAAGTCTTGAGTGAATTATAAATCGAACACCTAACGGAATTTCTAGCGAAAAGCTAGAACCTCTACCTTCCGTAATATCTATTGTTAAGTGTGTGTGTTTCCAATATTCATATTGATCTTGGTTCATATAATAGTTCACGCCTTCTAATTGTCCTAATAAAATGTCACTATCATCAAGATACATATCTTCTTTTTCAAAAATCATTGGTGCTGATCCGTCACAGCATCCGCCACTTTGATGAAAAATTAATTCGCCGTGTTTTTCTTTAAGTTGATTAAGAACCTCGATGGCTTTGGGTGTTATCGCTATTCGTTCGTATTTCATACATGTGATTTTAATAAAAGAGGTTGTTTAAATTAAAATTTTCGATAAAATTATGAATATATAATGATTAAGAAAACTTTTTAAACAACCTCTTTAAATATTTGTATTAATTTCTTCTGTTAAAAGAAACCTAATTTGTTTTTATCATACGAAATTAACATATTTTTTGTTTGACGATAGTGGTTCATCATCATTAAATGTGTTTCGCGACCAAATCCAGATTTTTTATAGCCTCCAAATGGTGCGTGTGCTGGATACGCATGGTAGCAATTTACCCAAACTCTACCTGCTTTTATAGCTCTCGGAATTTGATATAATTGATGTGCATCTCTTGTCCATACTCCAGCGCCTAATCCATAAAGTGTATCGTTTGCAATTTCTAATGCTTCGGCTTCATCTTTAAATTTAGTTACTGCCAATACAGGTCCGAAAATTTCTTCTTGAAACACTCTCATTTTATTGTGTCCTTCTAAAATTGTAGGTTGTATATAAAAACCATTAGCTAAATCGCCATCTAATTTACACGCTTCACCTCCTGTAAGTACTTTTGCACCTTCTTCTTTTCCTATTTTGATGTATGAAAGTATTTTTTCATATTGATCGTTAGATGCTTGTGCACCAACCATTGTATTTACATCGTAAGGGTTTGCTTGAATTGCAGCCTTTGTACGTGCAATTACTTTTTCCATAAAGGCATCATATATATCTTCTTGTACTAATAATCTAGAAGGGCATGTACATACTTCTCCTTGATTAAATGCAAATAATACAGCACCCTCTACAGCTTTGTCTAAAAATTCATCATCTGCATCCATAACTGAGTTAAAGAATATATTTGGAGATTTTCCACCTAATTCCATGGTTACAGGATTTAAGTTTTTAGAAGCGTATTGCATGATTAATTGTCCTGTAGTAGTTTCTCCTGTAAAGGCAACTTTGTCAACCTTTGAATGTGATGCAAGTGGTTTTCCTGCTTCTGGACCAAAACCATGAATGATATTTACGACTCCTGGAGGAAAAACATCGGCTATTTTTTCCATCAATAATGTTGCTGTTGATGGAGTTTGTTCTGCTGGTTTTAATATGACACAGTTTCCTGCTGCAAGTGCTGGAGGGAGTTTCCATGAAAGCATTAACAGCGGGAAATTCCAAGGGATAATTTGAGCAACCACACCAAGAGGCTCTTTAATATTCATTGAGAGTGTATTGGCATCTAATTCTGTTGCGCTTCCTTCTTCTGCTCTAATAACAGCAGCAAAATAACGCCAATGATCAATGGCTAAAGGAATATCTGCATTTAAAGTTTCTCTAATTGGTTTTCCATTGTCGCAAGTTTCTACTAGCGCAAATTCTTCTAAGTTAGCTTCAATTAAATCGGCAACTTTATTTAGCATTGCTGCTCTTTCTGTTGCTGATGTATTTCCCCAAGCATCTTTGGCTACATTTGCTGCTTCTACAGCGTTGTTAACATCTTCTTTTTTTGACCTTGGATACTTTGCTATAAAAGTATTGTCAATTGGCGAATTGTTGTCAAAGTATTCACCATCTACAGGTGCTACAAATTTCCCATTGATAAAGTTTTCGTATTTGTCTTTAAATTTTGGTTTTGAATATCCCATGATATTTATAAATTTTGTTATTACCTACTCTTTTTTAGATTTTCGGTATCCTCTTAGTTTTTTTAACTTTTGATAAAAAAAGTTTGACTAAGTACGTATTTTTTTAGGAATAAAACAATAGTTAACTTGATTTTTTGCGAATAATCCAAAGCCCTATAAATGTTATTAAGCCGTTTAATGGTAAAATTTCCCAAGAAAATTGATATTTACCAATCGCACTTTCAGGCAAATACGTTATGCTGATACTTATTAAAATGGCTAATAAAGCTACAAGCCATGAATAGTTATCGATAATTGTATGTTTTGTGAAAATTCCAAAAGCAAATAAGCCTAACAAAGGTCCGTAAGTAAAAGTAGCAAATTTAAATAGATTACCTACTACGTTTCCATCAAGGTTGTTAAATAAAATAACAACTAAAATTAATAAGATTGAAACTGCAATGTGCACTTTTTTTCTAAGTGGTTTTTGTAATTCTAGAGGTTTTTTTTCAATATTCATAAAATCGACAGAAAAAGATGTGGTTAAAGAGGTTAAAGCGCTATCGGCACTAGAATAAGCAGCAGCAATTAACCCAACTATAAAAGTGACTGATAAAGCAGTACCTAAACCTTGGTTCATCGCTATTTCTGGGAATAATAAATCAGTTCTTGTTCGTCCATCTACTTTGGGAATAGAAATGTCATTTTTTTCTGCATAAATAAATAATAGTGCGCCTAATGATAGGAAAACAAAATTTACAAATACGAGTAAAGTAATCATTGTTCCCATGTTTTTTTGTGCGTCTTTTTTGTTTTTACAAGTTAGGTTTTTTTGCATCATGTCTTGGTCAAGTCCAGTCATAGTAATGGCTATAAAAATCCCTCCAATAAAATATTTCCAGAAATATACTTTTGAATTAGGGTCGTCAAAAAAGAAAATTTTACTTTTTGAAGCAAATTCATCAGAAGCTAAAAAATCAAAATATGACCAATTTAATTTTTGATTGATAAGGTATATGGCAACTCCTACAGCAGTAAGCATTGCTAAAGTTTGGAGCATATCTGTCCAAACAATTGTTTTTATTCCTCCTCTAAAGGTGTAAATCCAAATTAATAAAATAGATATAACTACAGTTGCCCAAAAAGGGATGCCTATTTCTTGAAATACGATATATTGCATTGATAATGCTACCAAATACAATCTAAACGATGCACCCATAACACGTGATAGCATAAAGAAAAAAGCACCAGTTTTGTAACTAACAACACCAAATCGTTGCTCTAAATATTGATAAATAGACGTAATATTTAATTTGTAATAAATAGGAAGTAAGATTATAATGATAAAAAAAGTACCAACAAAAAATCCGAATACACCTTGCATGTATGCAAATTGTTGACCGCCAACCATTCCAGGAACTGAAATAAAAGTCACTCCAGAAAGTGTTGCGCCAATCATACCAAATGCGACAACATACCATGGAGATTGTTTATTTGCTTTAAAAAACGTGTCATTTGAATCGTTTTTTCCTGTCAAAAAAGAAATAAGTAATAATACGCCAAAATAAGAGGCAATTAAAAGAAGTATAGTTGATGAATTCATTTAATGTTTTTTAATAATTTGAGTTCCAAATGTAATAAAATAAAAAGGTAATTTAATTTTTAAATAATTTATATTTGCCGAATGAATTTTTCGTCCAAACTTTTAGAAAAAGCGGTAAATGAAGTGTCGCAACTTCCAGGAATAGGGAAGCGTACAGCATTGAGATTGGTACTACATTTGTTAAAACGACCGAAAGAGCAAACACATTATTTAACGCAAGCGTTAAATAGTTTGGTAGAAGAAATGCAGTTGTGTGAAAAATGTCACAATATTTCGGATGTTAAAATTTGTGAAATTTGCGCAAGTACTAACAGGAATGAAACTATTATTTGCGTTGTAGAAGATGTGCGTGATGTAATGGCAATTGAGAGCACAGCACAATATAAAGGCTTATATCACGTTTTAGGAGGGAAAATATCACCTATGGAAGGTGTCGGTCCTCAAAATTTAACTATTGATAGTTTGGTAGAACGTATAAAATCAGAAAAAATAAAAGAAGTCATCTTCGCTTTAAGTCCTACTATGGAAGGTGATACAACCAATTTTTATATATTTAAACAATTAGAAAAATTACCTATTAAAATAGCAACTATTGCTCGTGGAATTTCAGTTGGAGACGAACTTCAATATGCTGATGAAGTAACTCTTGGGCGTAGTATTATTAATAGAATCCCTTTTGAAAATTCTTTATAAAGTTAAATGAAATTATCTGTAATTATCGTCAATTATAATGTGCGTTATTTTTTGGAACTTTGTTTGCAAAGTGTTCAAGAAGCGTTGAATGATATCGACTCTGAAATTATTGTTGTTGATAATGCATCAGTTGATGATAGTTGCAAAATGGTAAAAGAAAAATTTCCTGAGGTAATTCTGATTTCAAATACCGAAAACTTAGGATTTTCTAAGGCTAATAATCAAGGAGTTGAAGTTGCAAAAGGAAAATATGTACTTATTTTAAATCCTGACACAGTTGTTGGGAAGGATACGTTTATTAAAATATTAGCATTTGCTAAAACAAGACAAAATTTTGGAGCGCTTGGTGTTAAATTAATAGACGGAAAAGGGTTGTTTTTGCCAGAAAGTAAGCGAGGAATACCAACGCCAACGGCATCATTTTATAAGTTGATAGGATTTACAAGTAAGACAACAGGAAAATACTATGCTAATCATTTGTCAGTTTCTGAAACAGGAATTGTAAAAATTCTTGTAGGTGCTTTTATGTTAATGAAACGATCTGTTTATAATGAAGTAAAAGGTTTTGATGAAGCGTATTTTATGTATGGCGAAGATATCGATTTGAGTTATAAAATATTAAATAAAGGATATCAAAACTATTATTATGCCGATACGCAAGTGATTCATTATAAAGGAGAAAGCACAATAAAAAACGCTCAAAATTTGCATAATTTTCATAAAGCGATGGAAATTTTTTATGAAAAGCATTTTAAAATCAATAAAGTATATGATTTTATAATGCGATTTGGAATTAAGTTTTGGTATATTTTAAAGTTTTTAGGATTAAAGAATGAGTCGAATGGTGTTGTAAAACAAAAAAGAACATTATATGTTGGTTGTGATGTGAAAATAATGGATAAGTTACTGTCTGTTAATAGTAAAACATTTAAATGTGAAAGTACAGGTTTTGATGAGATAAAAAAACACATTAAACAACACAGAATTGAAGAGGTTGTTTTTGATAATAGTCAAATGTGTTATCAGCAAATAATTAGCAATATTGATATTTTAAAAAATGGAATAACATTTAAAATACATCCTAAAAATACAAATTATATCATTGGTAGTAATTCTTCAGTAAGTAAAGGTGAAATTATTTTGTTAGATTAATTATTGTTTTTAGTTCTTATTTTTTTGTAAAGTTTGATTCCAAACATCAATAAAAATGAAAAAAGTACAATTCCAACGACTCCCCAAATCCAATTTATAGCATTTTTTAAAACAACTAAAAATACAATCGAAAATAAAATAATAGTAGCGACTTCATTCCAAATTCGTAGTTTCATAGAACTGTATTTTACAATATCATTTTGTAATTCCTTAAAAATTTTATGACAAGTGCCGTGATATACATAAAGTAGTAAAACAAACGATAATTTAATCATCATCCATTTCATTTGAAGAAAAGCAGGATTTTTAAAGAGCATCCAAAAAGCAAAAAAACTAGCCAATATTGCTGAAGGCCAAGTTATAATATACCATAAACGCTTGCTCATTATTTTGTATTGATTTTGAAGGATTTCTTTTTCTGGTGAAGGTTTTTTTTCGGCTTCTGCATGGTAAATAAAAAGCCTAACAATATAAAAAAGACCTGCAAACCAAGTGATTACAAATATAATATGAAGTGATTTCAAATATAAAAAATCCATTTTTTTAGTTTTTTTGCCAATTTTTAATCCAATTTACAACAACATCAACCCAATCATCATTATCATTCATGCATTGTATGTGTGCGTATTTTTCACCTCCTGCATTTAGAAATTGCTCTTTTCCTGCAATTGCTATTTCTTCTAAAGTTTCTAAACAATCTGCAACAAAAGCAGGAGTGATTACAGCTAATTTTTTAACACCTTCTTTTGGTAGGCGTTCGAACTCAAAATCAGTATAAGGTTTTATCCAAGGGTCTTTTAACATTCTTGATTGAAAAGAATTACTATATGTTTTGCCTTCTAGTTCAAGAAGTTTTACAATCTCTTTTGTAGTTTCAAAACATTGATGACGGTAACAAGTTTCGTGTGCTTTTGATGGAGTGTTGCAACAAGAACCA
>CAMZLV010000099.1 GCA_947311835.1 uncultured Lutibacter sp.
AAAAGACATTAATTATTACGAAGTTCCTACACCAACGAGTGAATTAATGTATCGTTCTGCTATGGAACAAGGGCAAGTATTAGATGCATTTTTAACCATAAACACTTCACCTCAATTTAATTTTTCGATTGCTTACAAAGGATTACGCTCATTAGGAAAATATAGAAATGCACTTGCTAGTTTTGGGAATTTTAGAACAACTTTTAACGCGCATTCTAAAAATAAAAAGTATTTCATAAGAGGTCATTATGTTTCACATGACTTTTTAAATCGAGAATTTGGCGGTTTAACAGACGAATCAATTGCCTACTTTGAAACCAATGATGATAATTATATCGATAGAAAAAGACTGGAAGTAAATTATACTGATGCAGAAAGTATACTCGTAAGCAAACGTTACCATTTAGACCATAGTTATAACATTTTTATCAAAAAAGACACTGTTATTAAAGACAGTACAAAAACGTTGCAAACCAACTTTAAAATTGGCCACCAATACACTTATGAAACAAAACATTATCGTTTTAATCAAGCAGAAGAAGACACCTTAACCATTGGTCATGCATTTCAAAATAAAATTAACGATCATGCTGGATTAACAACACAAAACAATTCACTTTATCTTGAAATGGAATCACCTTTAGTATTAGGTAAAATAAGAGCAAAGGCTAACCATTATCGCTTTAATCATTATTTTGATGGAATCATAAATTTAGCAAACAACACAGTAGATGCACAACTAAAAGGAAATGCACTGTCTGTAGGTGCTGAATGGAACGCAACTGTAAAAAACATCAATGTGAAAGCCGATATTTCTTCTATTATTTCTGGAGATTTAACTGGAAGTAATTTAATGGCTGAAGCTACTTATAAAAAGGATAGTTTATTTGACATAACAGCTAAAATAAATATCGTTTCAAAATCACCAAATTTTAATTTTTTACATTATCAAAGTGATTATATTGACTACAATTGGCAAAACAATGATTTTAAAAATGAAGAAATACGTAATGTATCTTTCACCTTTGATGCTGATAGATGGAATTTAGGCGCATCAGCAAGTATTACGCAAATAGACAATTACACGTATTTTGATGTTGATTCAAAACCTCAACAAGCAAACGAAACGGTTGATTATCTAAAAATAAAAGCCAACAAATCGTTTACCGTTGGAAAATTTACTTTAGAAAATACGATTATGTATCAAAAGGTTGCAAATGGTAATGCCGTTTTTAGAGTGCCAGATTTTGTTACACGAAACTCTTTATATTACAGTAATTACTTATTTAAAAATAAACCATTATACCTTCAAACAGGTTTTACATTTAAGTATTTTACAGCCTATAAAATGAATGCTTACAATCCGTTATTATCAGAATTTAACCTACAAGATACTGCTAATTATGGCGGATATCCTATCGTTAATTTCTTTGCAAATGGTCAAGTACGCAGAACAAGAATTTACTTAAAAGTAGAAAATATTACAGCCAGTTTTACAGGAAGAAATTATTACTCAGCACCGTTGTATCCGTATCGTGATTTAACTGTCAGATTTGGATTGGTGTGGAATTTCTTTATTTAGAAATAGACTATTTGATCTTAAACTTATAGATAACTTTATTTATGCAACACGAATTTCAACTTCAAGTATCACCTGAAATTGCTCAAAATACTGAGAAGTTAAAACGATTTATTGCTAAAAAAGAACGCATCAACTTTGATGAAATTAATCACATCAAAATTGAAAAAAGATCAATTGATGCACGACAAAAAAATATAAAAATTAATCTTCGTGTAACTGCGTACATCAAAGAAAATTTTACTGAAAAACCTGTTGAAATTCCATTTTACAACGATGTATCAAAAGCAAAAGAAGTAATCGTGATTGGCGCTGGTCCTGCAGGATTATTTGCAGCATTAAAACTCATTGAAAAAGGTTTAAAACCAATAGTTTTAGAACGCGGAAAAGATGTAAAAGAACGAAGAAGAGACTTGGCTGCAATTACTAAATTTCATATAGTAGATGAAGATTCAAACTACTGTTTTGGCGAAGGAGGTGCTGGAACCTATTCTGATGGAAAACTATATACACGTTCTAAAAAACGCGGCGATGTTAATAGAATATTAAATTTATTAATTGCACATGGAGCGCCAAAAGATATTGCTGTAGATGCGCATCCGCATATAGGAACAAACAAACTTCCTAAGATAATTCAAGCAATAAGAGAAACCATTATTAATTATGGTGGAGAAGTGCGATTTGACACACGCGTTACAGATATTTTGATAAAAAGTAACGCTGTAACAGGAGTTAACACTCAAAATGGCGATAAAATAAACGCATCTGAAATTATACTTGCTACAGGACATTCTGCACGAGATATTTTCGAATTATTATACAAAAAAGGTATTGAAATTGAAGCAAAACCATTTGCACTTGGTGTTCGTGTTGAGCATTCACAACAATTAATTGACACTATACAATACAAATGCGAAATAAGAAGTGAGCACTTACCTCCTGCTCCATACAGCATTGTAAAACAAGTGAAAAACAGAGGTGTTTATTCATTTTGTATGTGTCCTGGAGGCGTTATTGCACCTTGTGCTACAAGTCCTGGAGAAGTTGTTACTAACGGATGGTCGCCTTCAAAAAGAGATCAACCAACATCAAATTCTGGAATCGTTGTAGAATTAAAATTAGAAGATTTTGCTGCATTTAAAGATAAAGGTCCATTAGCAGGTATGGAGTTTCAAAAACAAATAGAACAAAACGCATGGAAACTTGGAGGTGAAACACAGAAAGTTCCTGCGCAACGCTTAGTAGATTTTACACAAGGGAAATTATCAACCGATATTCCTCAAACTTCTTATATGCCTGGAACTACATCTGTAGAATTAGGGAATGTTTTACCTAAATTCATTCATCAAACATTGCAAGAAGGCTTTAAACAATTTGGCAAATCAATGCATGGTTATTTAACCAACGAAGCTGTTGTACACGCTCCTGAATCACGTACTTCATCTCCTGTACGCATTCCACGAGATATAAAAACATTAGAGCATACGCAAATAAAAGGCTTGTATCCTTGCGGAGAAGGTGCTGGTTATGCAGGCGGAATTATTTCTGCTGCTATTGATGGTGAAAAGTGCGCTGAACAGGTGAGTTTGAAAATGAGATAATTGGTTAATGCTTTAATGAAGTACCAACGTCAGTTCGAGTGATTCCGTGAGGAACGAACAGGAATTGTATCGAGAACGGTTAAAAGTAAAACAATAATACAAACGGCAGTTCAAGGGATTTTACTTAAATAACTTTCTAATCTTAATATTAAAATATGCAAAAATTAAAGTCATTATTGGACTAATAATATTAAAAAATGCATACCAAACATATTCTCCTGTACCAACACCTAATGTCTTAGATTGGTAGGCTCCACCAGTATTCCAAGGAAAAAGAATAGATGTTACAGTACCCGAATCTTCCAATGTTCTACTGAGGTTTTCAGGCGCTAGACCCTTGTCTTTAAATGCTTTTTGATACATTTTGCCTGGAACTACAATTGCCAAATATTGGTCACTTGCAGTACCATTAAAGAAAATACAAGTAAATGTGGTACTTGCGAATAATCCAAAGGTAGATTTTGCGTAGGTTAAAACAGTGTTACTAATTTTTTGTAACGCTCCTATTTCTTGCATAATTCCTCCAAAAAACATAGCGCATAATATCAACCAAATCGTAGTTAACATTCCGCTCATTCCTCCAGAAGAAAATAATTCATTGGCATCTAAAATTTCATTGCCTGAAGGTATAAAAACACTACTTGTCATAGCGTTCATCACTCCTTTATAAGCTGAATTAAAATTAAAAACTTTGCTTTGCGCTATATTCATTAAAATTTCTGGTTGAAAAATAACAGCAAAAATTCCTGCTAAAATAGTTCCAACAAATAAAGCTGATAAGGGTTTCGCTTTTTTTACAATCATTGTAATAACCACAATTGGCACAATAAATAATAAAGGTGTTACATAAAACGTACTTTGAATACTATTAATCAATGCTGATGAATCTTGCATTTCACTTCCGCTATAATTAAATCCAATAATAGTAAAAATAATTAATGTAATTACAATAGATGGAATAGTAGTGTAACTCATATACTTAATATGTGTAAATACATCTGTTCCTGCCATTGCTGGCGCAAGATTGGTTGTATCGCTCAATGGTGACATTTTATCGCCAAAATAGGCTCCTGAAAGCACTGCTCCTGCAATCATTCCTGCTGGTAATCCTAATGCTTTCCCTATACCCATAAGTGCAATTCCAATGGTTGCGGTAGTAGTCCAAGAACTTCCTGTTGCTAATGAAATAATACAGCATATTATAAGTGCTGCTGCTAAAAAAAAGGTTGGATTTAAAATTTCTAATCCATAATAAATCATAGTTGGAATAATTCCACTAACCAACCAAGTTCCTGCCAATGCGCCAACCATTAACAAAATAAAAATAGCTGAACCTGTA
This sequence comes from uncultured Lutibacter sp., assembly GCA_947311835.1. GTDB lineage: Bacteria > Bacteroidota > Bacteroidia > Flavobacteriales > Flavobacteriaceae > Urechidicola. Next base: position 4,520 of record CAMZLV010000099.1, read on the forward strand.
GATTTTACGTTATCTACAACGGCTTCGAGCATGTCATTATATGGTATGTTTTTTTTAAAACCTATAATTGCTGCTACAACTCCAGCAAATATTAATGCAAATTGATTAGGTCCTCCTGTAGCGCTATCTCCATAAATAAAAACATTGTATGCCAATAATACTACTAAAACAATAATTGGTATCAAGGCTTCAAAAAAACTAACTTTTATATTGTCTTGAATTTTTACTTCATCTACTGGAATTTCTAGGTCTATTTTGGAATCTTGCATTATGTCATTTTTAGAACTGTAATATTACGGATTTTTTAGGCAACAAAAAAAGTCTGCAATTATTACATCACAGACTTTTTGTTAATATTTTATAAATTAGACTTTAAATTTTTCAAAAAAAATCAAAAGATTCAATTAATACTGACAAAATTTATTTTTTTGCCATAATAGCAAACGACATTTCAAATAAATCATCTATTGATTTTTCTTTGATTACATCTACTAATTTTGTTGATTTGTATTGAATACCAAATTCCGTTCTATCAATTTTAAAAGGTTCACTTCTAAAGGTTACAAAACCGTTTGCTGCATTTATTACTGCTGGAATTGTAATATTTTTTATATGGTCTTTAATCGTAAGGTTTCCACTAACCTTTACTTTATCACCTTCTTTTACAACATTGGTAATTTCAAATAATGCTCTTGGAAATTGGGTTACATCAAAAAAATCTGCTGATTTTAAATGCCCAACTAATTTAGCATTATAAGGATCATCGGCAGGAATATCTAAATTTACAATAGCATTCATATCTACTTTAAATTTTCCACCAATTAAATCGTTTCCTTGCATGTCAATTTTTCCGTCAAGTAAAGCAATGGTTCCATTATGAGATCCTGTTGGTTTAAAACCTTTCCAAGTTAATGTAGATTTATCTGTAATTACTGTGTATGTTGTTTTTTCTGTAGTTGTTTTTACTTCTTTTGCATCAGTTGCTTCAACTTTGTTTTTACTATCTACTTTACAAGCAATAACTGATACTGCAACAATTAGTGTTAAAATTAGTTTTTTCATGGTATGTTGTTTTATGTTTAGTTTTACAAAAGTATGTTTTATATAAAATGTTTCTCCTTAAAATTTTCCTAAATCTTAAGGAGACTGATATCTTTTATTTCATAATTGTAATAAATAACAGCTTATAAACTTACGTTTACTACCGTATAAGTTAAGTCTTAAATTTTTGTAAGTATGATTTTTTCATTTTGTTTACTAACAATTTGTTTGAACATTTTTTTGAGTTCTTGATAATAATTGGCTGAAATAATACTATTATTTATTTTTATAAGTGATGTAATTTGAACTTGATTTCCTTGTTTCTTAATCATATAAATAAACAATCCTAAGTTTTCTGTCATTTCAATTCCTAAATTTTCAGGGAGTGATTCTATTGTATAGCCTTCAGGAATCTGAATTAACACATTTACTTTTTCTTCCCAAGGTGTACCAAAATCTACAGGATATTCACGTGATGCTATTTTAAATGGATTTTCAGAAGTTGCAATAAATAAAAGTGGATTTATATACATTTTATCACCTATTATTTCCACACCTTCTTCTTTTTCAAACTTATATATTTCAACTAATGGTTTAAAAATATCTTTTAAATTTGAAATTCTAAAATTTACTATTTCAATATCATCATTTTTTTCTTCTATTTCACTAATAATATCATCTTCCTTTGTACTTCCATACTTCTTTCTATATTTTAATGACGCATAATTTTTGTACTTTGTTCTATTCATTCCTTCAATCAATCCATCGTTTGTGATTTTATAATTTAAGTTAGTTTCTTCAAAAGATGTGGTTAGAGAAGCTAAGTTTACAAACCCGACCGTTCCGTCTTTTTTAACAATTGTACCTTTCCAATTTATAGCTCTAAGTGGTAAAACGTTGGGTAAACTATATTTTTCTGATGCGTCTAAAAGTATATTTCCTTCAGCAGTTTTTACATTTGCAATCACATAATTAAACCCTCTTTTGGTTGGGTATAAAGGTATTCCATGATTACGAGTACTTACTAATACTGGACTTGCATTAAGCCCTAATTCTTTTAAAACAACGACCAAGGTAAGGTTAATATCGGCAATATTACCAACTCCTTCTTTATATGCTTTCCGCAAACCATTGTAGCTATACAAACCATAAATTCCATTCCATTTTATCTTCTTTTTTACATACTCTAAGGCTCCAAATATTTTTGCATTTGGAGTAGTGAATTTTGACTTTAACAGAATTATATCATCTTTAAGGTGTCCTGTTTTTTTTAATTCACCTCCAAATGAAGTATTTTTAAAAATATCTTTTGCTATCTCATCCCAACTAGTTGCATAGTTTTCAAAAAGCCCTAAAGTAGGTGCTGTTAACGAAGCAACTTCTAATTGCAAGGCTGCTGAATAATTATTGATATTATTTACATAAGGCTCTTGTATTATTGCAGGAACATTCTTTTCTGATATTTTAATAACCTTGTCTTGGGTGTGAAAATCTATATTTCTTTTACTACTTTCAATAATTTTAAAGGGATAATAACCTTTTTGCCTTTTGTTAAATGAAAAATAACTAAGAAAAGATATTTGTGCATCATATTTTTTTACTGGTATTTTATACTGTACAACCACATCGTCAATCATAGTAAAGAAAGGAGAATAGATTTTGTATTTCCACTCAACAACAGAGCCTTTTTTTAAATTTGGCATAGTAAACTTTTTTACTTTTTTATACTTACTCGCTTGTTCTGTAAAAACATTGTCTTTATCTAATTTTGTTTCTACTATTTTACCATTTTCAAGGTTATAGGTTACTGCCTTTAAATTTGATAATTTTTCACTATTACTATTTGATGTTCCATAAAGGTTTTGTGATTCAGTTGCCCAATCAAAGCCTTCTTTATTATATATTTTTAATCGAACATACACATCCGTAATTAATCGTATTTGACCATTGGTTATGGTAGTGTAAGTTCTTCTTTTTTTATATAAATACGCAGCATTCGCCGATGAATCTAACGGATAAAATTGCTCTTCTAACTCTTGTTTTGATACTTTACCAAACTTGTAATCTTGAGCGAAACTAGTCTGTGAAAACATCAGTAATAGTAAAATTACTCCTATTTTTTTCATTGTTTATTGTTTATTGTTTAATTAATACAATTTTTGATTTGTCATATTTTGCAACTTTTTTTCTAAAATTACGATAATCTCCATATTCTTCCTTTGGATATTTTCCTGCTTTCAATAAAAATTCGCGTGTGTATTTTAGTTTATTTTCTGAAATTTTCTCAATAGTTAGTTTGTATGTTCCGTATTTTGTATCTACAGAAACAGTATCAGGAATTGCTTCTATTTTATAGTCTGAAGGGAGTGTTACCTCAACTGCATCTACATCATAAAATCCTCTTGTAATTTCAATTGGCAATTTTCTATTTCTCATTCGCTTAGGCACATAACTCACTACGTTAAAAGCATTTATAGGAAACAATATTCTATCGCCATTAATTGCTCCATAATTATCAGCAGTAAAAGATACTGATTCCTCAAATTTTCCTTCTTTTTTGTTATTTACTGCATTCATTTTGGTAATATTCATATTATTAATATTGTCCCAAAACTCTTTGTATTGCTTATCTAACTTTTTATCACTTAAACTTTCAAACCCTAAATGGTTATCAAATTGCGTACCTGAACTTACCATTTTTACATCAGCAACTATAGATCCGTCATTGTTTAACGTATAACTTGCGTTTATTTTTTGAAGATTTTCTGTGTCATCATATACTCTTGTATGCTTTATTACTCCTCCATCTGGAGTTATAACTAACGCATCTCTATCGTCTGTAAAATCTCCTCCATCAGCAAATGGTGTGTTTTGGCTTGTGCATTCTAACCATAAATTTTCATCTTCAATTGGCACATACAGTACCATATGGTTTCCTTGTTGTGAAACCACATTAGCATCAATACTCTTTTTACCTCTTGAACCTCCATAAATAAGTGCATGATATGCTTCTACTCCTACTGCATTGAGCAATGTTGCCGTATAATTAGTTAATGCCTTACAGTCTCCATAACTCAATTTATCAACTGCACTTGCTTGCATTGGCTTAAAACCTCCAATTCCTACTTGCACACTTATATAACGCACTTTATCTTGCACGTATTTGTATACTATTTTTGCTTTTTCTTTAGGATTATCAATACCTTTCGTTAATTTTTTTATTTCATCTTTGGTTACTTGCGGTAAATCTAATGTGCTTTGTATAAGGTTATTATAATACCATTTTCCAAATTCTTTCCAATTATTTGCCTCACCATCTATACCTTCAAGATTAAATTTATTGACACCTAATCTTACTATTGGTAAAAAACTACCTAAGTTAGGAGAATGCACTTCACTTTCTATTGCTTTTACATTTTCAACTTCATATGCTATCAGCCCTGTTTTTTCGGTTTTTTGTACGGTATAACCTTCAAAGTTTTTTTCAGATTTTAATAGTTTTATATCTTCTGGATAGGTAAATTCGAATTTTGATTTTTCGATACTTTGGTTATAACTACCATTTAAAATCCAACCTGAAATAAATGCTGTATTCGAAGTTTTTATTTCATATTCATAATAAACCGTAAAAGGATATGTAGTTGGCGTATAACTATAATGTAAATATCGACCATCATTGTACAACGAAAAACCATCTGATGCACTATAATCTTTAAAGTCTTTTTTCTTTACTTTTTTGATTTCCTTTCCGTAAGCATTATAATAATAGGCTTTTACGCTTTTTACAATTCTTCTTTTATCATGTGCTAAAGTAATATTTGCGTGATTCTTAGCCTTTTTATTTAATATCGTTATAGCCGTTTTTAATTTGATAGTCATTTCTCTTTGAGAGGTCATATCAATATGGTAATTTTCAAATCTAATTACTGAATTTGCATCGGTTTTTAGTTCATCAGAAATTAAATTTACATTAAAATCAAAAGTTTGCGAATTTATAGAAGTGACAAAAAGGACGAATACAATTAAAAGGAAGTTGTTTTTTTTCATTTACATACATTATAAATCACAATGTACAACAAATTTTAAAAAAAATCAAACCTTGTTTTTAGAATCAATAATAATTGTAACAGGACCATCATTTACAAGTGATACGTTCATATCGGCACCAAATATACCTGTGCCTACTTTTTTACCAAAATCTTGTTCTACTTGTGCTACAAATTGTTCGTATAACGGAATAGAAACACTTGGTTTTGCCGATTTTAAATAAGACGGTCTGTTTCCTTTTTTGGTAGATGCGTATAAGGTAAACTGACTTACAATAATCAATTCGCCATCAATATCAATTAATGATTTATTCATCACTTCGTTTTGGTCATTAAAAATACGAAGGTTGGTGATTTTTTTTGACAACCATTTAATATCATCTAAAGTATCTTCATTTTCAATTCCAACTAAAACCAACATTCCTTTATCGATTTTACTGACTATTTTACCTTCAATAGTTACTGATGCTTCTAATACTCTTTGTATAACAACTTTCATAAATACTTTTTTTTTAGATTCTTCGACT
>CAMZLV010000100.1 GCA_947311835.1 uncultured Lutibacter sp.
AGACGAACTTAAAATTAATTCAGGAGATTATTTTGATAGAAACCAAGGATTAGAACACCAAGATGCTAAGCATTTTTATAGTTTTGATATTGATTTATTTGGAAGAGGTTCTTTTTATCAATACATCAATAGAACAAGTATTAGCGAAGGTTCAAAACGATTGGCAACTGAACTAAAAGCAAATAAAATTAACGATATTGTTTTAAGACAAAATGCAATTAAAGACCTTTCAGATAAAGCAGTATGGCGTCAAAAATTTTCGGCCATTGCAAGTTTAATTACGATAGAAACTTCAGAAAATTCAATCTTAGAATGGTTAAAAAGTTACCAAGTATTTTTATCAAAAACAATGCAATGGTTTCCGCTGTTATTTGGTAGTATTTCTGTTGTTTTAATTGGTTTGTCGTTTGCAAGTATTATTGCACCTTTTCCTGTAATTATTTGGATGCTTTTCGGATTGATGATTACTGGAATACACCTTCAAAACATTTCAAAATTAGCAGCAAATTCTGATAAGGTTAAACAAACATTTCGCCAATACTCACAATTGTTAAAGGAAATTGAAAATGTTGAATTTTCATCTGAAATTCTAATTTTAAAACAACAAAAAATAACATCCGAAGAAAAAAAGGCATCAGTAATTTTTGATGAGTTTTCTAAACTATTGGACGCATTAGACAATAGAAATAATATTTTGTTCGCAATTTTGAGTAACGGATTTTTTTTATGGGATATCAAACAAAGTTATAAAATAGAGCAATGGATAAAACAGTATGCAACTAAAGTTGAAGATTGGTTTGAAGTGCTATCTTTTTTTGATGCGTATAATTCATTAGGAAACTTTGCCTTCAATCATCCAACATATGTATATCCTGAAATTACAACTAATAAAACAGCAATTTTCACCAAACAATTAGGACATCCATTATTAAAAACAGCAAAAAGGATAGACAATGATTTGATGATTAATAACGAACAATTTTTTATAGTTACAGGAGCGAATATGGCAGGAAAAAGCACATTTTTACGCACAGTTTCTATAGCCATTGTGATGTCAAACGTTGGATTGCCAATATGTGCAGTACAAAGTTCGTATTCGCCTATAAAATTAATAACGAGTATGCGTACTTCAGATTCTTTGACAGATGATAGTTCGTATTTCTTTTCTGAATTAACACGCTTAAAACTGATTGTAGATGCTATTCAAAACGAACCGTATTTTATTATTCTTGATGAAATTTTAAAAGGTACAAACAGTACAGATAAGGCAATTGGCTCGCGTAAATTTGTTGAAAAATTAGTTGCATCAAAAGCTACTGGAATTATTGCAACACATGATTTGAGTTTATGTGACGTAGCACAGGAACTCGATAATGTAGAAAACTACTATTTTGATGCGTCAATAATTAATGATGAATTGTATTTTGATTATACCTTCAAAAAAGGAATTTGCAAAAACATGAATGCATCGTTTTTATTACGAAAAATGGAAATAATTTAAATATTATTATTTCTTAGGATGTACTAATTTCATTTCATTTATAAGGCGTTCTGCACCTGCATATTTATCAATTATAAACAATACGTAACGGATATCAACCATTATATTTCTGCAAATATTTGGGTCATAATTCATATCACTCATTGTTCCTTCCCAAACTCTGTCAAAATTCAATCCAATCAAATTTCCATTTGTATCAATTGCTGGAGAACCTGAGTTTCCGCCAGTTGTATGGTTTGTTCCTAAAAAACAGATTGGTAATTTTCCGTTTTTATCGGCATATTGACCATAATCTTTTGCGTTGTATAAATTTCGTAGTTTTAGTGGTACGTCAAATTCATAATCGTTGGGAATATATTTTTCTATTACACCTTTTAAATAACTTACAGGTTTGTAATAAACACCATCTTCAGGAGCGTATCCACGAACTTGTCCGTACGTAATGCGTAGCGTACTGTTTGCATCAGGATAATAGCGTTTGCTTGGCACAACAGTCATCAATGCATTCATATAGCGTTCTTGAACTGCTGCAATTTCTGCTTTTAATTTTTGATATTTTGGATTTATAGTCTTGTAAAACTCTTCAATAAATGGTTTTGCATATTGATAAGCAGCATCATTTAATAGTTTTTCACGCACTTCTTTAGGGTTTCCTTCTATTAATTTTAATGCTTTTTCTAAATCGGTAAAACTGGTATTATCATAAATTGAAACATCTACGTTATTGGTATACAAAGGCATAATACTTTCAAACACACCTTTATCAACCGTTACATCATAGTTTTTATGAATTGCTTTTAATCTTTTAATCAAGTCTTTTCTAACTTTTTCAAAAGAAGCGTCATCTTTGGCAATATCCATTTTGTAAGTTCTGAGTGTCATTTTTAACAATTCATTATTCACCACAAACACTTCAATAAAATTTCTTCGTTTGATGTTTATATCGCTAAAGGCATCATACAATTTATCAAAATCAGATAAAATAGTACTATACTTATTTTCAAGTCCTTTTTCTTTAAGTGTTTTGGTAAATTTGGCTTCAAAATCACGTTTTTTAGCAATTGCATTACTTTTTTCAATACCAAGATTTTCGCCAATCCATTTTTTCCAATAATTAGCAATTTTTGCTTGTTTAGAAGCGTATTTAATGCGAATAGCATTGCTTTTTTTCATTTGTTCATCCATTACCTTTAACGCTGCTTCACGAATGGCAATATTACTAGGATTGTATTGTTTGGTGATATGTTCAATGGCAACTGCAGGTAGATATTCATTTGTTCTTCCTGGAAAACCAAAAACTAAGGTAAAATCCCCTTCTTCAACACCATCTAATGAAATTGGCAAATAATGTTTTGGAATATAAGGCACATTGTCTGTACTATATTTTGCAGGTTTATTGTCTTTATTGGCATAAATTCTAAACATACTAAAATCGCCAGTATGTCTTGGCCAAACCCAATTATCTGTATCACTTCCAAATTTACCAATACTTGTAGGAGGCGCACCAACTAAGCGTATATCTTCAAAACGTTCGGTTACAAATAAGAAATATTGATTTCCTTTAAAAAAGGATTTAATTTTTGTGTTTTGCCATTCACTTTTAGTTGTATTTTTTTGAATTTGACGCGAATTTTTATCAATTAATGATTTTTTTTCTGATGCTGACATTGTATCAGCAACGCCATTTAATACGGCTTTAGTTACATCTTCAATTCTAATTATAAATTCAACAAACAGTCCTTCATTTGGCAATTCATCCTCTAAATTTTTTGCCCAAAAACCATCTTTTATATAGTCATTTTCTATTGATGAATGCGCTTGAATTTGGCTAAATCCGCAATGATGATTGGTGAGTAACAATCCACTAGAAGATATAATTTCGCTAGTACAACCTCCATTAAAATGCACAATTGCATCTTTTAAACTCGAATTATTTATATCATAAATATCTTTTGCTGTAAGGTTACTTCCTAACGCAGTCATATCTTCTTCATTCATACCTTCTAATAGCGAAGGAATCCACATTCCACCTTGTGTATCAGCAGTATTTATTGCTTTGCTATTCGTTGTTTTTGTGATGGTTTTGGTAGTTTTACACGATACAAAAAAGAGTGTTGCGGTAAATAAAAATGGTAAAAGACGTTTCATTTCTCTAGATTTAGACATCAAAGGTAAAAAACAGAAGTCTAATCAAACAAAAAATATGTAATTTTATGCAATGAATTCTACAATTAGCATATCATATATTCAATCTGATTTAATTTGGGAAAATCCAAAAGAAAACAGAAGCCTTTTTGGCGTACAAATTATGAATAGTTCTTTTTCTTCGGATATAATTATACTTCCAGAGTTATTTACTACTGGATTTACAATGCATCCGCAACAATTTGCTGAAACTATGGATGGCAAAACTATCAATTGGATGAAAATAATAGCCAAAAGCAAAGACATAGCAATTGTTGGGAGTTTAATTATTGTAGAAAATGACAAGTACTATAATCGTTTGATTTTTGTAGAACCTAACGGCAACATTGCAACGTATGATAAACGGCATTTGTTTACATACGGAGGAGAAGATAAAGTCTATACATCTGGAAAAAAAAGATTGATTATTGAATATAAAGGATGGAAATTTTGTCCAATGATTTGCTATGATTTACGGTTTCCTGTATGGTCTAGAAACTGTGATAATTATGATGTATTACTTTATATTGCTAATTGGCCCAAACCAAGAACTACTGCTTGGAATACCTTATTAAAAGCACGGTCTATAGAAAATATGTGTTACACAATTGGTGTAAATAGAATAGGAGTAGATGGTAATAAATTACTTTACTCTGGAAATTCTCAAGCAATTAATATGTTAGGTGAACAATTGATTTTTTCAAATGATAAAAAAGGCATATTTACAGGACTACTTGATAAACAACAATTGTTAAAAGCACGAAACAAATTTCAATTTTTAAACGACAAAGACTCATTCGTTTTACACAAATGAGTCTTTAGTTGAATTGTTTTTAATCAATTTGTTTAAATAGGATTCATCCATTTAAATTCGTATTTTGTATCAGGAATCACAATTCGTTCAGTAATTCTATACATACGTGCTGGAAGTTTCATTAAATAATCTCTTGCTTTTTCTGCTTCATCTGTTAAACCTGTAATTTTGTCTATTTCCCAAGCTTTAACAAGTTTTTCCATAATATTTACATAGTCAAAACCAGTATAAACTCCTGCACGTTGTGCAACTATTGAGAATTGGTCAAACAATGAACCTTTTGCTTCAAAAGAATGTCTAAGGTTCATTGCAGGCATAATGATTTTGTGTTTCATCATATGTTGAAACGCCAACATCATTTCACTAGGATCATGTTGAAATATTTGCTTAACAAACTCTACATATGCTAAATGATGACGCATTTCATCACCTGCAATAATTTTGTTCATTTTAGCAAGCATTTTAAATCCTTTTTTACGAGCAAGTTTTGCTGCATTATTATGTGAAACGTAGGTTGCTAATTCTTGAAAACTAGTATAAACAAAGTTTTTATAAGGGTCACGCGCTGTACCAATATCAAAACCATCAGCAATTAGGTGTTGCGTAGTAATTTCAACTTCACGCATGTTTACACGTCCTGATAAATATAATATTTTGTTAAGCACATCACCATGACGGTTTTCTTCTGCAGTCCATGCTCTAAGCCATTTTGCCCAACCATTATCACCGCCATTTTCGCTGTGTTGTGATACACCATCGATATCTAATAGCCAAGATTCGTAAGTTGGTAATGCTTCTTCTGTAATGGTATCTCCAACCATACAAACCCAAAAATCATCATCTAAATCTTTTGATAATTCTCGTATTTCTTTAACTTCTTCAATAAAATTTTCGCTTTGTGAGTTTGGCAAAAAATCAGTTGGTTGCCAAATTTTTTCAGGGGTAATTAGAAACTTATCTACAAAAGTCTCGATGTTTTTTTCGAGGGTTTGCATTACTTCTAATCGAATGTTGTGTAATGACATAATGCTTGTTTTAAGCATGCAATATTACAGCATTTTTTATTGATTGCTCAGTTTTTTCAAATAATTTTTCAAACGGCATTGATTTTATTTCAATAGGTTCTTGTACTTCTACGGTCATTTTAACGCCAATATTTAGAGGAAATTTACCGTGTTGTAGTATTTTATATGAGTTGTTTATTGTTACAGGAACGATATATCCTGACGGAACAAATTTCACTAAAGTTTTAAGTCCATTGACAGCAAATTTTTTAGGAACACCATTTCTACTACGTGTTCCTTCAGGAAAAATTACTGCACCAAACCTGTTTTTTTCAATATACTTTCCAAAACTGATAAGTGCGCCTATAGCTTGCTTTGCATCTTTTCTGTCTATTAATACTGAACCTCCGTGTCTAAGATTATATGATACGCTTGGTATGCCTTTTCCTAATTCTTTTTTTGATACAAATTTTGGATGATAGTTTCTGAAAAACCAAGATAATGGAGAAATATCATACAATCCTTGATGGTTAGCAACAATTAGAAGAGGAACTCCTTTTGGAATTTTTTGTTTGTTAATAAACTGTACGCTAATTCCTAATATATACAAAATCGCAACTAAGCAACCATTAAATATATCGACTACTTTTTTAAGTGCTTTAAAACCAAATGCATTTTTTGCAATCCACATTATGGGATGAAAAACAAGTAAAGTTAAACCAAAAAAGAAATAATAAATGATTGAGAGTGGATAGGCTATTATTTTTTTAAGGAAAAGCATTTTAAGTTTAATTAGTGATTAAAGTTGTTGTCTGAAAAGTTTTTATTTTGTCATTTTGAGCGCAGTCGAAAAATCTCAAAAATAAACTAATTATTATTTATAAAGATTCTTCATTTTATTCAGAATGATACTTTTCAGACAGCCTCTTTGTAATTTTAATGATTATTACTAATTATAGATTTAACCATTGGCTCCAAGGGATTCTTGAAAGCACCAATAACAAAGCAACTCCATAAAAAATTGCTATTTTTTTGAATTTACCTTCATCAGTAGTTTGTTTTTTATGTGTTGACCAACCAACGGTAACAAGTATGATGGCAAGTATCATCATTGCAGGATGTTCAACGGCTAAAAGTCTATTGGTTGTATCTACTCCAATTTCTTTTAACGAATGGTATGCAGGAGACATAAAATACCAACCTAAACCAATTAATAATTGAATGTGCATTACAATTAATGCAAATAAAGAAATACGCAAATCTTTGTCTTTAAACTCTCTTTTAGAAGTTAGTCCCATAAGTGCGTTTATTGCTGCTATAATTAAGATTATAAGTACTAAATAAGCCCAATAAGAGTGAATCATTTTCATCATAATGTTATAAGTTTTAGTTTACGCAAATGTAGTGAATTTTGTGCATAAAAAAACCGCTAGAAAAACTAGCGGTTTAAAATGTATGTTAATTCTAATTTTTTAGAATTTATATTTCATTGAGAAGTTCCATGTTCTTCCTTTACCGAAATATCCAACGTTATCAACGTTTAAGCCATCATAAGTAGTGTCTCCAGGACCTGCTTGAATGTTAGTACGTAATTCAGCAATATAAATATTGTGTAATACGTTGTTTACATTTGCTCTAAGACGTAATGAATGACCATTGTCAAAAGGTAATTTAAAAGAAACTCCCATATCAGCAATACCGTATGAAGGTAATTTTAAATTTTCTTTAACTGCTCCTACATTAGCGTAAAGGTTGTTGTAGAATCTCCAATCTGCATCTACAGATAAGTTGTCTGCAATTTTATATACAGCACCAAGACCTGCAGTGAATTGAGCAGCATCTCCTACTTTACCACCATCTACATCAACTGCTGTTTCAGAAATGATATTTTGATCTTCATCTTGTACAATAGTAAGTGCATCACCTTTATATTCCCAGTTTCCAACAGAAAGGAATCCATTTAGTTTTAACTGAGTTGATGCTTTAACTTTCATAGTAAGTTCTACTCCAGTGTGTAGTTGCTCTACTCCATGATTAATAGTGTTTATAATAACACCATTACCATCTAAAATTGAAGAACTAGTAACTCTATCTTTCCAAGAAGTTCTATATAAATCAATATTAGCAGAAACAGTTTCTCCTTTTAATGCATAACCTGCTTCTAAACCAAATATTTTTTCGTTTTGTGAAAATGTATTTATTTTGTTGTTATATGAACTCCAAATATTATCTTGGTATGGTTGACGAGAGTAGTAACCAGTATTTACATATATTTTGTTTTCATCATTAATAGTATAACTAGCACCACCTTTTAGGTTAAATCCTAAGTTAGCTATTTTTTCAGAATCAGTTCCTGGAGTAATACCTGCAGGTAATGGAGTACCTGTAGATTGAGAAGAACTACCATCAATTAATGATTGATCTGCGTATTGATAAAAGTCAAAACGTTGGTGACTTTGATTAGATACTGCTCCTTGGAAGAAAGCAGACATTTTATCATTAGCATATTCTAATTGAGTGAATAATCCACCGTAAGAAATACGCTCTGCACTGTCATATGCAATTCTTTCATTGTGATCAAAACTTGAGAAAAGAGCAGTCCAAGGGTTTGCAGCCATATCTCTAGTTGTGATTACATTTTTATAAGTACCGTATGAACCATACGTTTCATGGTTATTGTTTTGGTCTCTTAATCTGATGTTTTCTTGCCAAGATGTTAAACCGTGGAAATTTTCAACAATTCTAAAGTGCTCACCATAATATGTTCTTAAGTCCATACCAACATTTAAAGTTAATTCATCACTTAATTGTTTTTTAAGGTTTGATACAGCACCATACCAACTGTGTAAATTCATAGAAGCACGAGTTACATATCCGCCCTCAGCTGCATAGTTTCCTCCAGCACCTGAAGTACTTTCGTTGTATGCATAAATAGCATCATAATCAACATAACCATCAGCAGTTCTGATACGGTTTCCACGACCACCAGTTCCACCTCCACGTCCCCAAGAAGCGTAAAGTACTGTAGAAAGGTTTGTAGTTTCGTTTATTTCATAATCCCAGTTAAGGTTAGCAACAGGTTTGTGATAGAAATTTCTTCTTTCAGTCATATATTCACCTTTGTATGTTCCCCAATTGTTGTTGTATGTTCTTCCTTTATCTAAATAAGTAGAAATTCTTTGAGAAAAAGCATTATCATGCCATTGTGGTGCACCTGTAATAAGGAAGTTGAAATTACTTTTTTCACTTGCTTTGTAACCAACAGAGATAAAGTAGTTTTGACCTTGACCATAGTTACCTTCATAGTAACCGTTTCCTTGCCATTGTGTTAATAAGACAGTTGCTCCCCAACCTTTATCACTAGTACCAGTACTATAACTACCAGTTGTTTTTAAGTAACCATTATTAGCAAATGTAGAACTAAAAAATCCTCCGCTTTCAGCTTCTGTAGATTTCATTACAAAGTTTACAGTACCACCAACAGAAGAAATAGCAAGTTTAGAAGAACCTAATCCTCTTTGAATTTGCACTCCACTAGCAATATCAGATAATCCTGACCAGTTAGACCAGTACATTTTACCATCTTCCATTCCGTTAATTGGTTGACCGTTTAATAAGAACGCAGTATTTGTTTGATCAAAACCACGAACAGAGATTCTAGAATCTCCATAACCAGAATTACCAGCAACATACACAGAAGGTGTGTTAACTAAAGTTTGTGTAATGTCTTGTGCTCCAATTTTTGCTTGAATTTGTTCAGCAGGAATTGATGACACAGCGATTGGTGTTCTTCTAGAATTAGCTAAATCGATAATTCCAGTTCCTACAATTACAATTTCGTCAAGAGATTCTTGCGAAGTTTCTAATTGAATGTCTCCTAATTTTACAGTTTCGCCAGCAGCAATTGTAAAAGGAATGTTTTTATTGGTATATCCAATAAATGATACTTGAACAGTACCTGTACCTGCTGGAACATCTATAGAGAAGTTTCCATCAAAATCGGTAGAGACACCTTTGTCAGTACCAACTAAAATAATGTCGGCTCCAGGTAATGGTTGATTTGATTCATCCAAAACTGTACCAGTAAGTGTTTGTCCATACATAGTTGATGTAATTGTGAATAACATCACTAGTAAAAATTGTGTAATTTTTTTCATCTTAAAGTAAGTATTTTAAATAGTTATGCAAATATGCAAATTTTTTATGAAGATTTATTTAAATTTAATATTAAATTTTAACAAAATATTAAGAGTTGGCGGAAACACGTATAATATACATCAAAAATCTAACTGTTAAATAGTTATCGTTTAGTTTTTGGTTTTTTTAAAAAAACAGCAATGTTAAGTCAATGTTAAGTTTTGTATTGCTTAACTTTTAGCATATATATTGTGCGCTAATTCCTTACCTAACTCTACGCCAAATTGATCAAAACTATAGATGTTCCAAATAATTCCTTGAACAAATATTTTGTGTTCATACATAGCAATCAAACTACCTAAATTTCTTGGTGTCAATTTGTTAATTAAAATAGTATTAGAAGGTTTATTTCCTTCAAATATTTTATAAGGTAAGAGTTTTTCAATCTTATTCATATTGCCGTGAAACTTTAAATCAAGATGAACTTCTTCTTTCGTTTTTCCTTCTGCTAATGCTTGAATTTGACCGTAAAAATTTGCCATTAATTTTTTATGATGTTCTTGAATATCATAAAGTGGTTCTTTAAACCCAATAAAATCTGCTGGAATTATTTTTGTGCCTTGATGGATGAGTTGCATAAAGGCATGTTGTGCGTTTGTCCCTATACTTCCCCAAACGATTGCGCCAGTTTGATAATCAATTTTATCACCGTTTCTATCAACTGATTTTCCGTTACTTTCCATAACGGCTTGTTGTAAATAGGTAGTAAATGTGTTTAAATATTGAGAATAAGGGATTACAACTTCTGTTTCACTTTCAAAAAAATTAGTATACCAAATGCTAATTAATGCTAATAGTACTGGAATATTTTTATCAAATGAGGTGTTTTTAAAATGTACATCCATTTCTGATGCGCCTTCTAATAATTGTTTGAAATTAGTAAATCCAACTGCTAAACTAATTGTTAGACCAACGGTTGACCAAAGAGAAAATCGTCCTCCAACCCAATTCCATATTGGAAAAATATTGTTTTTGTGAATGCCAAAATCCGCGACCTTTTCTATATTTGTTGATACTGCAACAAAATGTTTTTCAATGGCTTTCTTGTTTGCTTTTTCAACAAACCATTTTCGTATTGTGTGCGCATTGGTAATTGTTTCTTGCGTTGTAAAAGATTTTGAAACGATCACAAATAGTGTTGTTTCAGGATTTAATTTATTGATGATTTCTTGTACGTGATCTCCATCAATATTAGAAACAAAATGTATGTTTAAGTGATTTTTATAAAATTTAAGCGCATCAACAACCATATTAGGACCTAAATCAGAACCGCCAATTCCAATATTTACGATATCAGTAATTTTTTTATCAGTGTAGCCTTTCCATTTTCCTGAAATTACTTCGTTACTGAATTTTTCCATTTTTAAAAATGCTTTTTTAACATCAGGAATTATATCAATACCATCTACATAAATTGGTGCGTTTGATTGCGTTCTTAAAGCTGTGTGAAGAACAGCTCTGTTTTCTGTTTCATTAATTTTAGTTCCTTCAAAGTATTTATTTATAGCATCTTGTAAGTCAACTTCATTGGCAAGGTCAATTAATAAATCAATCGTTTCTTGGTTTAATCTATTGTTAGAATAATCAACTAAAAAATCATTAAATAGAATAGAAAATTTATTTTTCCTATTGATATCTTCATTAAATAATTTTTTTAAATGACTTTTTTCAATAGTTAAAAAATGTTGCTTTAATTTTTTCCAAGCAATGGTTTTTGAAGGATTTATTTTTTTTAGTGACATATATTTAATTACTCTTCAGTTGAAGTGACAATTTCGGAAGAAATTTCGGAAAAAGCAATAGTATCTAGTGCTCTTTTTAGTTCTGCAATATAATTTAGATATATTGGCTTTATTTCTTCTTTCATTGGTTTTGCTGCAGGTAACTTTTGTTTTAAAGGATCTACTTGTTTGCCGTTTTTCCAAAAACGATAGCAAACATGAGGTCCTCCTGTGTTTCCTGTCATTCCAACATAGCCAATTACTTCTCCTTGTTTTACAACTTCACCTACTTTTACTGCTTGACTTTTCATATGTAAATATTGCGTACTGTAGGTTCCGTTATGGCGTATTTTAACGTACTTTCCATTTCCTCCTTTTCTACGAGATTCTGTAACAGTTCCGTTTGCTGTCGCAATAATTGGCGTACCTATTGGCGCAGCAAAATCGGTTCCTTTATGAGGTTTTATACGGTTTCCGTAGTATGCAATACGTCTTCTTAAATTGTAGCGTGATGATATTCTATAGTTAAATTTTATTGGTGCTTTTAAAAATTGTCTTCTAAGCACATTTCCGTTTTCATCATAATAATCCTCTATCATTTTGGTGGAATCTGCAACAAATTTAAATGCGTAAAAAGGTTTGCCTCCATGTTCAAAATAAGCTGCTTTTATTTGACTTATTCCTGCTGAAATACTATCATCTATATAACGTTCGTCATAAATTATTTTGAATTTATCATTCTTTTGAAGTCTAAAAAAATCAATTGTCCATGCATAAATATCTGACAAATCATTTGATATAACAGCACTTAATCCTTGAGAGTCTAGTGTTTCAGATAGCGAACTGGTAATTACTCCTGTTGCGGTTTTTTCAACTAATTTTATTGGTTTTCTTATTTTCTGAATACAGATTGAATCTGAAAAATCAACAATAGTATATTCTATTTTATTGTGTTGATATATAAACACTTGAGCTTGATTGGACGTGTCTTTTTTAGACAATATAATATATGGTTTACCTGCTCTTAATCTACGGACATCAAAAGTGTCTTTTGCCATTGTGGCAATTTTATTTATGAGAGGATATTCTACATGGTTTCTATCTAAAATCACACCAAAACTTTCTCCTTTTTTTATGGTATCTCTCTTTATATTATAACTATTTAAATCATAATCAAACAAATAGGACTCTATAAGATTTGAATCTGTATTAGTTTGAATTGTTGCAGTATTTTTATCCTTACAAGCAACTAAAAACAAGATACTAAAGAGTAGTGCAATATATTTCTTCAAAGGTTTTGTGATTTTTGAGTTAAATTATGAGCCCAAAAATACGATATAATTATTAATAAACCGTAACGAAAGAAGTAAGTTGAAACATTGAAAACTACTTGCAAGTTTATTTCATTTTTCTATTAAAAAGAGTCAAACAAGATTAAATGTTTAATAACTGATACCAAAGGAATTTGCTAACCCTTTATATTGGTCAAGATCTGCTTTTAATGAGCCAACGGCTAAATCTGCTTTTATACGAATAGGAATTTTGTTTTTATCTGCTGTTATCCAAACTGTTAAACTTTCTTCTGCTTTAAAAACGCGTCCAGATTGCACAAGTGGTCTGAATTTAAGACATTTAACCTTTCCAAATTTTGTATTTAAAGTTTCTTTGCCTAAATATTTCATTTTAAATCCGAATGTTTCGTAATCAAAAAACATATCGAGTTTAAGTTCATCGCCAATTTTTAAATCATCAATATTTTGACTTCTTAAATAGTAAAAAGCAGATATCATATCTTGAACATTTTCAATAGCAACTGTTTTTTCTGTATTTTTTTTGTGATCTTTTATAAACGCTGTTTTATCTTCTTGATTAAAATAGACGTCACGAGAAATAATATGTCCGCCTTCGTCAACTCTTCTTCTGAAATGGTATGGTTTTAAATTTTCTTTATAAAACCATGTTTGGTAATTATCTTTTACTTTAAAAAACCATCTTGTAACTCCTGTTGTCCATCCTTTTCCTGTAACATGGTAAGCGTCAACTCCATCTTTTTTTAAGGATTTAATATTTACCGTAGCGTAGCCTGCATTTATTAAACCGTAGTGCATACGGTATTTTAACCATTCGCCAGATTTAAAGGCTGTTTTGTTTGATTGCGCAAACGAAACAGTAAAAGTCACTAAAAATAGTATCAATATTTTTTTTCTCATAATGATTTTAGTTCTTCAATTAATTCAGAAATTACAATTACCATTCCAAAAATAAAAAAAGCCTAACGATTTAACGTTAAGCTTTTCTAAAAATTATATTTTTTTCGAATTAAGACAGTACTTTATACCCTTCTAAATTGGTAATTCCCCAATTTTTAAGTTCATCCTCGTTCCAAAGAAAAGGGAAAAATATTCTTCGTTGGTATTTTGGATGCATGTATTTTTGCCAATTACTTCCTCCTGTGGCTTCAATATCACCATCGCCTAAATATTTATTGGCTGCATTATAATGTGCTATTACCCATTTTACATTTACGGTATGATCATAATGGCGCATTGCGTTGATTAAATCAACATCTTCTTGCGTTTCTTTAGGTAATTGCTTGAATTTTTTTGCGAGATTGATATCGTTGTAATCTTCCATAAAATCGATAAAATCTCCCATGTATTTTTTTTCAAAAAGTCTTAAAAGAATCGATTTTTCTCCTGTTTGATAATTTTTTCCTGCGGCTTGCCAATATAAATGTTCAAAGGCGTTTTTAAACGGTGTATTTCTATCAATAGTGTCTCTAAAGCGTGCGTCAATTAAATTAATTAACTCGGTAGATGCAAATTCTATTTTACGATATTGCGCCGATTGAAATCCGCTTGCTGGTGCTAAGGTATTTCTAAATTTAAGGTATTGATCTAAATCCATTCCATCGCCCATCACCTCAAAAGAACTACATAACATATCAAAATACCTGCTAACTCTTGCCAAGTGCTTGCTAAATTTTTCTGCAGAAATATTTTCTGATTGTGCCACTTGATCAATTTCCCAAAGAATCATTTTAAACAACAATTCATTGACTTGATGGTACATAATAAATACCATTTCATCTGGTTGATTGGTTCTTGCGGTTTGTAAACCAAGTAGTGCATCTGTTTGAACGTAATCCCAATAGGTAGTTGGTGTACTATATAGTAAGCCTTCTAACATGGTGTTTAAAGGCACGCCCATTTTTTGGTACTTTTCTTCTATTTTCTGTAGTATTTGTGCTGTTTCCATTTAGTTGTGTGTTGTTTTTGATAGAAGAAAATAGAGAAAAGATAAGAGAAATTCTATGTTAATGAACTTGTTGTTTTACTTACAAATCTTTTTTATCTATTTTCTTTGTTTAAAAAAACCTCACAGGTTTTAAAAACCTGTGAGGTTTGTGTTCTTTATAGTGTTCCTCTTTTTGCTTGTTCTCTTTCTATTGATTCAAACAAGGCTTTAAAGTTTCCTGCGCCAAATCCTTTTGCACCCATTCTTTGAATGATTTCAAAAAACAAGGTTGGTCTATCGGTTAGTGGTTTGGTAAAGATTTGTAATAAATACCCTTCTTCATCAGCATCAACTAAAATAGATAATTTTTGCAATTCTTTAATATCTTCGTTCATCATTTCCATATGACTTCCTAATCGCCTCGGAATATCATCATAATACGCTTGTGGTGGTGGTGGTAAAAATTCTACTCCATTTGCTTTTAACTGTGCTACGGTTTTAATAATATCATCGGTTGCTACTGCTAAATGTTGTACACCTTCGCCTTCATAAAAATCTAAATATTCTTCTATTTGCGATTTTTTTGCTGCTTTTGCAGGTTCGTTTATCGGGAATTTGATGCGCCCATTTCCGTTACTCATCACTTTACTCATTAATGCTGAATATTCGGTATGGATTTGCTTATCATCAAACGATAAAAAATTGACAAAGCCCATTACGTCTTCGTACCATTTTACCCAAACGTTCATTTGATTCCAACCAACATTACCAACCATATGATCAATAAATTTTAAGCCAGCATTTGGCGGATTGTAATCTGTTTTCCATTCTACAAATCCTGGTAAAAATGCACCTTTGTAGTTTTTTCGTTCTACAAACATGTGTATGGTTTCTCCGTAGGTATGTATTCCGGCACGTACTACTTCGCCAAATTCGTCTTTTTCAACGGTTGGTTCTTGGTATGATTTTGCACCACGTTTGGTGGTTTCTTCCCAAGATTTACGAGCGTCTTCTACCCAAAGTGCAACAATTTTTACACCATCGCCATGTTTTTTAATGTGTTCATTAATAGGTGAGTTGCTGTTTAAAGGTGATGTTAGCACCAAACGGATTTTATCTTGTTTTAGCACATAACTTACACTGTCTGTTGATCCAGTTTCTAAGCCTTTATAGGCATGAGATTGAAACCCAAAAGCGGTTTTATAAAAATGTGCCGATTGTTTTGCATTGCCTACGTAAAATTCTACGTAGTCTGTTCCTAATAATGGTAAGAAGTCTTGTGCTCCTTCAAATATTTTTTCGAGTCCGTAGTTTACGGATGTTACTTTTTTTGCCATATTTTTTAAAATAGATGATAGAAAAAAGAAAAGAGAAACTAGACTTTTTCAGAGTTTATTTTGAAAACCCATTGTCATTCTTTGAAACTCTCCAATTTTTTCTTCTATCGATGTTAATGTTGTTTTGTTAATATATTTTCTATTAAATGCTATAATTAATTGAGTTTCTAACTCAAAAGAAGAGCCTAAAGAAATGTCTAAATAATGAGAAAAAGATTTGTCAGTTCGAGCAGAACCCTCTGCAATATTACTTGGTATTGAGATTGAACATCTATTTATTTGAGAAATTAACCCAAACTTTTCTTCTGTAGGAAATGTTTTAGTGATAGTGAAAACATCATCAACAATTTCAATTCCTAAACTCCATATTTTAAGATTCTTGTAATTATGTCTTTTAGGTTTTATCATACTCTCTTAGTTCTCATTTCTCTTCTCTTGACTCTCTTCTCTCTACTCTAGCCTCTTCTTTATTTCATCCACGATTTATAATAATCATCTACCTCAAGTTTCAGTGCTTCTTCGGTAATCATTAAAGGATTAAACGGATCTATCATTACTGCCAATTCTCCTGTTTCTTTTTTGCCTACACTTCGCTCAATGGCTCCAGGATGCGGACCGTGAGGAATTCCTCCAGGATGTAGCGTGATTTGTCCTTTTTCGATATTATTTCTGCTCATAAAATCGCCATCTACGTAATACAATAATTCTTCTGAATCTATATTTGAGTGATGATAGGGTGCAGGAATCGATTTTGGATGATAATCATACATTCTAGGTACGAATGAACATACTACAAAACCTGCTGCTTCCCATTGTTGATGAATTGGTGGCGGCATATGTATGCGTCCTGTTATCGGCTCAAAGTCATGAATTGAAAATGCATACGGATAATGAAATCCGTCCCAACCAACTACATCAAACGGATGATTTGCATGTGTATATTCCCACAAAACGCCTTGTTTTTTTGAGATGATTTTAAACTCTCCTTGCTCATCATGTGTTTGTAAATCGGTTGGTAATCTAAAATCACGTTCGCAAAAAGGCGAATGTTCTAATAATTGCCCAAAATTATTTCTGTAACGTTTGGGTGTAAAAATGGGACTGAAAGATTCGATGTATAAAATCCGATTTTCTTCGGTATCAAAGTCAATTTGATAGGTAATTCCTCTAGGAATAATTAGATAATCACCATATTTAAAATCGATGTTTCCAAACATGGTCCGTAACTTTCCTGAGCCAACATGAATAAATAGCATTTCATCGGCATCAGAATTTCTGTAAAAATAATCTTTACTAAATTCTTTAGGTGCTGCTAAACCAATATGTAAATCGTTGTTTGCAAATAAGGTTTTTCTACTTTTTATATAATCTTTTTCAGGAGTTAATGAAAATCCTTTAAAACTTAGGGCTTTCATATTTTTGGCAATGGCAATTTTTGGTGAAACGTCTTTTCCTCTTTTTATTTCAGAAACTACCGTTGGCGGATGTAAATGATAAATTAAGGAGGACATTCCTACAAAACCTGCTGTACCAAATAATTCTTCTTGATACAAACTACCGTCTTCTTTTTTAAAGGTAGTATGTCTTTTTGGTGGGATTTTCCCCAATGTGTGATATCTAGGCATTTTATAATATTTTAATGATTAAAAAATTGAGTGATTGAAAGTGTCAATCAACGCCTATTCTGGATTCCTTTTATTGAGGTATTTTAAGTGAATTAATATGTTTTCCCAAAATGGTTTCATCTGTAACAAAAATACAAAATTTTAGATAAAAATTCAATTCTAGTGTTTTTTACTGATTTCTATCACTTTTTCTATTTGCGGAGCGTAGCGTTTAATGGTTGCTTCTACTCCGTTGGTTAATGTCATTTGATTTACAGAGCAGTCAACACATGCTCCTAATAATTGTACTTTTACAATATTGTTTTCAATTCCTACAAGTGTAATATCTCCTCCGTCTGTTACTAAAAAAGGTCTTATTTCTTCTAATGCTTTTTCAACATTTTTTTTTATTTCTTCTGCTGTCATAAAAACAATTATTTTGTGCTACATCCACTCATTGTTGTAATCCTTACAACTTCGGTTGGTGGTAAATTTTTATTTCTTTTTACTAACTCTGCTACCATATTTTTAGAAATATTTTCAAATATTTTCTCAATTTTAGTGCCTTCTTGAAGCGCTGCTGGACTACCAAAATCTCCTGCTTCTCTAATACTTTGAATTAATGGTACTTCGCCTAAAAATTTGGTATTTAAATCTGCTGCTAAATTTTTAGCGCCATCTTTTCCAAAGATATAATATTTATTGTTAGGTAATTCATCAGGAGTAAAATAACTCATGTTTTCTACAATTCCGAGTACTGGAACGTTGATATTTTCTTGTTGAAACATTGCGACACCTTTTTTCGCATCTGCTAATGCAATATTTTGTGGTGTACTTACTATTACGGCTCCTGTTAGCGGTAATGCTTGTACAATTGACAGGTGCACGTCGCCAGTTCCTGGAGGTAAATCAATAATTAAAAAGTCTAATTCGCCCCAATTCGCATCAAATATCATTTGATTTAATGCTTTTGAAGCCATAGGTCCTCTCCAAATTACTGCTTCATCAGGTTTGGTAAAAAAACCTATAGATAAAATCTGAATTCCATAATTTTCTACAGGCATCATTTTAGCACGACCATCTACCATTGTAGAGCGTGGTTTAGCATCAGCAAGATCAAACATTAAATGTGTTGAAGGTCCATATACATCAGCATCCAAAATACCGACTGAAAACCCCATTTTGTGTAATGATATAGCCATGTTTGCAGTGATTGTAGATTTTCCAACACCTCCTTTTCCAGAAGCAACTGCAATAATATTTTTAATACCAGGAATTTCTTTTCCTTTTATCTGATTTTTAGGCTTTTCGGTTATATTTGCAATTACATTTACCTTTACATCAATTTTTTGATGTACTTTCTCATGAATTATTTTCATGATTTCAACTTCTACTCTTTTTTTTGCTTGTAAAGAAGGGTTTCCAATTTCTACATCTATAAGAACTTCTTTATCAAAAATCACGATGTTTTTTACTGAATTACTTTCTACTAAACTTTTGCCTTCTCCTGGAGCGGTAATGTTTTCAAGTGCTGCTAATATATCTTTTTTAAGGATGTTCATGTTTACTAAATTAAAATGATTCTAAACATCAAATATACTGCAATTGGATTAATAATGTATAGATAAAGATGAATAATTGATGGTAAAAATTTGTACGTTTATTATTTGCTTATCAATCTTTATGCTAACAAGATACAATAGTATAATGCTGATAAATTGCAGTTATATGGTAGGTTGTAAATGGTAATTAAAAATCATCTAATTCGTCTGAAGGATTCCAAAAAACGTTTTCAAAATCTTGAATTTGATTATCTATTACAATAATTCCTTCATTTTCGAGGAGTTGTTGCATAAGATTTGTGCCTTCAAAATGCATTTTTCCTGTTAGTAACCCTTTTTTATTTACAACTCTGTGTGCAGGAACAGTTGAATCGTTGTGTGAAGCATTCATTGCCCAACCTACCATTCTTGCTGACCGTGTTGCGCCAAGATAAGTTGCTATAGCACCGTAACTTGTAACTCTTCCAAAGGGAATAAGTCGTGCAATGGCGTATGATTTTTCGAAAAAATTATCGTTTGTTTTCACAAAATAAATATACAAAAACGTTGATTAATAGTTTAACCTGAATTTAATATAAGTAATTGCTTTGCCCGTTTCTAAGTATTGACTTTCGTAAAAAGTTTGTGTTTCTATAACTTCTTTAGGGATGTGTTGTAAATTATTATAAACATTATGATGTGCATATACTATTTCGTGATTTTCACCGTGTAGCAGTCCAAGTGTATAACCATGCATAAACTCGCTATCGGTTTTTAAGTGAACAATTCCGTTGGGTTTAAGAATGGTATGGTATTTTTTTAGAAATTCACGATTGGTTAATCGATGTTTAGTACGCGTATATTTTATCTGTGGATCAGGAAAGGTAATCCAAATTTCATCAATTTCGTTTTTTTCAAAACAAAGATTAATAAGTTCGATTTGGGTTCGAAGAAATCCAACATTATTCATGTTTTCTACAAGTGCAGTTTTTGCGCCGCGCCAAAATCGTGCGCCTTTAATATCAATACCAATAAAATTTTTGTTAGGATTTTTTTTGGCTAAAGCAAGTGTATATTCACCTTTTCCACAACCTAACTCAAGTATAATAGGATTGTCGTTTTTAAAAAAGGTATTCCATTTTCCTTTTAAAGAAAAACCTGTCAAAACCTCTTCTCTAGTTGGTTGTATTACATTTGCAAACGTTTCGTTTTCTCGAAATCGTTTTAATTTATTTTTACTTCCCACAAAAAAAGGTGTTTAAAATATAAAAAAGGGTTTGAAGTTTACTCTGTACCTTCTTTTTTAAATTTCATTAACTGTCCCATCCAATACGTAAGGAGAACCATACCTATAATGATAAAAATCCAGTTGATAGTGTTTTGAATAGTCCAACTTTCTAGGTCTTTACGAATCCATTCAAGAGGTCCAAATGCCCAAGTAAAAAATTCACCGATGGCTCTAAAAATATTATTTGCAATCATTGTTTAATATATTTTATATTTGCAAATGTATAAAAACTCAAGATGATTGCCAATTTTTTTAATAAAACAAAACCGATACTCGCTATAATTATTGGCGTATTATTTTTAGTATATTATGTTTTGGCAATTGTAACTAATGGAAACACAGTTGTTACGTCAGATATGGTCCTGAATAAAACAATGTATTTATTTTTATTTTTAATTCTTTTTTTTCTAGTTCAATTTATTAACAGAAAGAACACATTGTCTAAATTAAACACCTATGTTTTATTGATTTTAGTTATTTTATTTGGTGTTTTTCCACAATCAATGGATGTGCATCAGCCTTTTTACGCACATTTATTTTTGTTACTTGCTTTTAGAAAAATATATAGTCTTACTATTAATAAAAGTATAAAGTCTAAAGTTTTTGACAGTGCATTTTGGATTGGTGTAGCCTCAATTATTTATAATTTTAGTTTTATATTTTTGCTATTATTAATAGTTGCTATCTTGTTTTTTAAAAAACAATCAATACGTAATTTTGTTATTTTAATTGTAGGCTTCTTAACTCCTGTTTATTTATTGTTTACGTATTATTTTTTTGTAGATAATATGGAAGGTTTTTACCAATTATTTTCATTCCATCATTCTTTTTCTTTTGGATATATAACTTCAAATTATAGCGTGTGGATTGCCTTTATGACACTATTTTTTTTGTTAATTGGTGCATTATTTATGATTGTGCTTAAAATAAATTTATTAACTTAGTTTCCATGTAATTTGATTTTGTGTAATCGGTTTATGTTTTATCATTTTGATAATTGTATTATGCCATATTGTACCTTTGGATTGTGATCGATTAATCCTATAAGAATACTCATCAAAATATTTCTGGATATGTTCTTTACTCACATGAGTTGGAACAGTGCGCAACCACGATTTAATCTGATGAATTATGATGTGTAATTTCTTAAAATTCTTTCCATTTTCACTTTTAATTTGTGTAATATTATAGTGTTCTTTTAAAGGTTCGTAACCTCTCCATTTATCAGTGAAA
>CAMZLV010000101.1 GCA_947311835.1 uncultured Lutibacter sp.
ATGGACAATTAACAATTAAAAAATATAAAAATGAAAAATATATTTAACATCAAAACGCTATTCTATGTAGCATTGACATCAACAGTACTTGTATCATGTACAAATGATGACTATCAAAAACCAGTTGATTCAGTTAATGTTGTTACATTAACTTCAGGTACTGCAGATTTTTCAAACTATGTTGCTGTTGGTAATTCACTTACAGCAGGATTTGCAGATAATGCTTTGTTTATAAAAGGACAAGAAAACTCAATACCTAACCTTACAGCCAACAAATTTGCAATGGCTGGAGGTGGTGATTTCACCCAACCTTTAATGGCTGATAACACAGGAGGTTTATTATTAGGCGGTACTATGATACAAGGGCCAAGATTGTATTTTAATGGTGCTGCACCTGTCCCAGTTACAGGTATGCCAACAACTGAAATTATTAGTAGTACTCCAGGACCATATAATAATATGGGAGTTCCAGGAGCAAAAACATATCATTTAGGATTTGCTGGTTATGGGGATATGGCAGGAATTGGAGTGTATGCAAACCCATATTTTGTTAGAATGGCATCTTCACCAACAGCAACTGTTATTGGTGATGCAATGGCTCAAAATCCAACATTCTTTTCATTGTGGATTGGTGCTAATGATGTATTACGTTATGCTTTAAACGGTGGAGATGGAGTAGATCAAACAGGCAATTTTGACCCTTCAACTTATGCGGATGCTGATATTACTGATCCAAACGTTTTTGCAGGAGTATATAGTCAAATAGTTGACGGTTTAACTGCCAATGGCGCAAAAGGAGTACTTTTAAATTTACCTAATGTTACAGCAATACCTCATTTTACAACAGTGCCTTATAATCCTGTACCTTTAGATGCAGCGACTGCTCAATTGTTAAATGGCGCATTTGCTCAATACAATGGAGGAGTACAACAAGTATTAGCAGGTTTTGTAGCAGCAAATGCGATAACTCAAGAAATGGCTGATGCTGAAATTGCTAGACGTACAATTAATTTTGTAGCAGGCGATAATAACGCAGTTACGATAGTTGATGATGAATTAATGGACTTGACTGCTTATGGTATTCCAAATTATAGACATGCTACGGAAGATGATTTATTAGTTTTACCAAGTAAATCTGTAATTGGAACAACAGTTAATAACAACCCTCAATTGATTAATGGAGTTTCTGTACCATTAGCAGATAAATGGGTTTTAACACCTGGAGAACAAACAGCAATTCAAACAGCAATTGATGCATATAACGCTACAATTTCTCAAGTAGCAACTGCAAAAGATTTAGCATTTGTAGATGCAAATCAATTAATGAATACTGCAGAAATGACAGGTTTACCTTTTGATGAATTTACGCTAACAAATCAATATGTTATGGGAGGAATGTTTTCTTTAGATGGCGTTCATCCAACTGCAAGAGGAAATGCTTTTATTTCTAATGAAATATTAAAAGCAATTGATGCAAAATACGGTTCTAATTTTGAAGAATCTCAAAACTTACATAAAGCCGCAGATTTTGTAACACAATATCCAGCGAGTTTCTAAATTACAGCTGTATAAACGAAATAAAATAATACTAAAACTCTTCTTTTTCTACTCATAGAAATAGAGGAGTTTTTTTATGCAAAAAAAAATAATAAAAGCATTTAGAAATTAAACCAAAAAAACTATCTTTGTACTTCAAAAAGTGAGGTAAAACTCACTAAATAAAATAACTAACAATAAAGAGTTAAGGTAATGAGTAAGATTACAGGTAAAGTAGCGCAAATTATAGGTCCAGTTATTGATGTTGAATTCGCTGGAGGTGAACTTCCAAGAATTTATGATTCATTAGAAATCATCAAAAAAGATGGGTCAAAACTAGTTTTAGAGGTTCAATCGCATATTGGAGAAAACACAGTTCGTACCATTTCTATGGATTCAACAGATGGATTAAGTAGAGGTGTAGAAGCAGTAGCAACTGGAAATCCAATACAAATGCCAATTGGAGAAGATGTGTATGGACGTTTATTTAATGTAATTGGAGATTCTATTGACGGATTAGGAAATTTGCCAAAAACAGGTAAAGACGGATTATCAATTCACCGTCAAGCACCTAAATTTGAAGATTTATCTACATCTACAGAAGTGCTATTTACAGGAATTAAAGTAATTGACCTTATTGAACCGTATGCAAAAGGAGGTAAAATTGGATTGTTTGGAGGAGCAGGAGTTGGTAAAACAGTTTTGATTCAAGAATTAATTAACAATATTGCCAAAGGACACGGTGGATTATCAGTATTTGCAGGAGTAGGAGAAAGAACTCGTGAAGGAAATGACCTTTTGAGAGAAATGTTAGAATCAGGAATTATAAAATACGGTGATGATTTCATGCACTCTATGGAAGATGGAGGATGGGATTTATCTAAAGTAGATATGAAAGGAATGAGAGAATCAAAAGCAACATTTGTTTTTGGTCAAATGAATGAACCTCCTGGAGCACGTGCACGTGTTGCGTTATCAGGATTGACAATTGCTGAATATTTTAGAGATGGAGCAGGAGATGGTCAAGGAAAAGATGTACTTTTCTTTGTTGATAATATTTTCCGTTTTACACAAGCAGGTTCTGAAGTGTCAGCACTTTTAGGGCGTATGCCTTCAGCGGTAGGTTACCAACCAACATTAGCAACAGAAATGGGTGTGATGCAAGAGCGTATTACATCAACTAAAAACGGTTCTATTACATCAGTACAGGCAGTATATGTACCTGCAGATGATTTAACAGATCCAGCACCAGCAACAACCTTTGCGCACTTAGATGCTACAACAGTATTATCTCGTAAAATTGCAGAGTTAGGAATTTATCCTGCGGTAGATCCTTTAGATTCTACTTCAAGAATTTTAACTGCTGATATATTAGGAAAAGAACATTATGATACAGCGCAACGCGTAAAAGAAATTTTACAACGCTATAAAGAATTACAAGATATTATTGCTATTCTTGGTATGGAAGAATTATCAGAAGAAGACAAACTAGTAGTTCATAGAGCGCGTAGAGTACAACGTTTCTTATCACAACCTTTCCATGTTGCTGAACAATTTACTGGTATTCCAGGATGTTTAGTTGATATTAAAGACACTATTAAAGGCTTTAATATGATAATGGATGGTGAGTTAGATAAATATCCAGAAGCAGCATTTAACCTTAGAGGTTCTATTCAAGATGCAATTGATGCAGGAGAAAAAATGTTAGCAGAAGCGTAAACGAGTTTTGAGTTTTGAGTTTTGAGTTTTGATGTAACAAAAACTTAGAATTAAAAATTAAAAACTAAAAACTAAAAAAATATGTTTTTAGAAATAGTAACACCAGAAGCGGTAATTTTAACTTCAGACGTACAGTCTGTAACAGTTCCAGGAATTAATGGAGAGTTTCAGATGTTAAGCAATCACGCACCAATAGTTTCTTTATTGGTAAATGGTAAAGTGAGGTTTAAAGGAGGTGCTATAAAAATAGAAAAACAATTTGAAGATAAATTTACTAAAGTAGATGGTCAATATGAATTTTCTATTAACAGCGGTACAATTGAAATGAAAGAAAATAAAGTTATTGTTTTAGCAGACTAAATCAACACTTTATTTATAAATTATAAAACTCCAAGTATATTACTTGGAGTTTTTTTGTGAGATAACATCAAAAACACGGTTTTAAATTGCTTTTAAAACTGTTAAGGCCTTTGCTACCGAATCAATATGAATAAACGTGATTAAGAGACGTAATCCGTTTTTAGTTTCTTTCTCTTTCATTACACAACTCTTTGGGTTACTTTGCAAATAGCGCAACACTCGTGTAAAATTTTCTGTTTGATAAAAACCACTTTGTTGGTCGGCAATAAAATAACCAATCATTCTTTTTCTCTTCAGAACGATACGTTCTAAACCAATTTCTTTAGCAATCCATTTTATGCGAACACTGTTTAATAAATCAACAACTTGAGTTGGAATTTGACCAAAACGATCAATCATATCAATTTCAAATTGTTGGAGTTCTTCTTCTGTTTTTAGTTCACCCAATTTATTATATAAACTTAATCGTTCTGAAATTACAGACACATAATCATCAGGAATTAACACTTCAAAATCAGTATCAATAACAACTTCTTTTACATATTCTTTTTTTGTTTCGGTATCGTTGTATAACTCTTTAAACTCATTTTCTTTGAGTTCTTCAATGGCTTCGCTTAATA
This sequence comes from uncultured Lutibacter sp., assembly GCA_947311835.1. Taxonomy (GTDB): domain Bacteria; phylum Bacteroidota; class Bacteroidia; order Flavobacteriales; family Flavobacteriaceae; genus Urechidicola. Next base: position 4,236 of record CAMZLV010000101.1, read on the forward strand.
TTTTTTGATAGGTTTCAAAACCGATATCATTGATAAATCCACTTTGCTCTCCTCCTAATAAATCACCAGCACCACGAATTTCTAAATCTTTCATCGCAATGTTTAAACCGCTTCCTAATTCAGAAAACAAAACCAATGCTTCTATTCGTTTGCGAGCATCATCTGTCATCATATGATAAGGAGGAGTAATGAAATAACAAAACGCTTTCTTATTTGATCTTCCTACACGTCCTCTCATTTGATGTAAATCCGAAAGACCAAAATTATTGGCATTATTAATAAAAATTGTATTCGCATTTGGCACGTCCAATCCACTTTCAATAATAGTTGTAGAAACCAATACATCAAATTCATTATTCATAAATGAAAGCATAAGTTTTTCTAATTTTTTACCTTCCATTTGACCATGTCCTATTCCAATTTTCGCATCAGGAAGTAAGCGTTGTAGCATTCCTGCAACTTCTTTGATGTTTTCTATTCTATTATGAATAAAAAATACTTGACCTCCACGAGAAATTTCATACTGTATTGCATCGCGAATAATTTCTTCAGAAAATCGTATTACTTCTGTATCAATAGGATGTCTATTTGGTGGCGCTGTATTTATAACTGATAAATCTCTTGCAGCCATTAAACTAAACTGTAAAGTTCTTGGTATTGGCGTAGCTGTTAGTGTAAGTGTATCAACATTTTCTTTGATGGTTTTTAATTTATCTTTGACTGATACACCAAATTTCTGTTCTTCATCAACAATTAACAGTCCTAAATCTTTGAATTTAATTGCCTTATTTGTCAATTGATGCGTTCCAATTACAATATCTACTTCGCCATTTTCTAAGCCTTTTAAAACTTCGTTTCGTTGTTTAGTTGTTCTAAATCTGTTTAGATAATCTATCGTAACAGGAAAGTCTTTTAGACGCTCGCTAAAGGTTTTAAAATGTTGAAAAGCAAGAATAGTAGTTGGCACTAAAATAGCAACTTGCTTACCATTGTCTACAGCTTTAAAAGCCGCTCGAATGGCAACTTCTGTTTTTCCAAAACCGACATCACCACAAACCAATCGATCCATTGGCTGTTCTTTTTCCATATCTTTTTTTACGGCTGCGGTTGCGGTTGCTTGATCTGGAGTATCTTCAAACATAAAACTCGCTTCAAGTTCATGTTGCATAAAAGTATCTGGACCAAATTGAAAGCCCTTTTGCATACGTCTTTTGGCATATAACTGTATTAAATTATAGGCTATTTTTTTAACGCGCGTTTTTGTTTTTTGTTTGAGTTTTTTCCAAGCACCAGAACCCAATTTATACATTTTTGGTGTCTTGCCATCCTTACCATTATATTTTGATATTTTATGTAAAGAATGGATGCTGATATACAATACATCTCTATCTCCATATATTAGTTTGATGGCTTCTTGTTGATTGCCTTCTACTTCAATTTTTTGTAATCCGCCAAATTTCCCAATTCCATGATCTATATGCGTTACATAATCGCCAATTTCAAGATTTGTCAATTCTTTTAGTGTAATTGCTTGTTTTTTGGCGTATCCGTTTTTTAATCTAAATTTATGGAAACGTTCAAATATTTGATGATCTGTATAACAAACAATTTTAGCATCGTTATCTATAAAACCTTTGTAAATAGGATATACAATTGTTTTGTAAACGATTTTTTGGTCAATATCTTCAAAAATATCAGCAAACCGTTTTGCTTGTTTTTGATTGTCGCACAAAAGGTAATTTGTGTAGCCATTTTGAGTGTTTTTTTGCAGATTTTCAATCAGTAAATTAAACTGTTTATTGAATGATGGTTGTGGTGAAGTATCAAACTTAATATTTTTTTCAAACCTCACAGGTTTTGAAAACCTGAGTTGTTTACTGTCTGAATTAGAAATTTCAATCAAAGAAAATGCTTGTAGTTGGTTTTCAATCAAATTACCATTACAAAATAATTCTGCTGGTTCTCCTCTTTTTAATTCGCTATTTAATTCTTTAAAAGTAGTTGTTGCTTTGTCAAAAAGGATATCTAACCTTATTGAAAGTGTTTCAATATTTTTAGAAAAAATAATTGTTTTAGGGTGAATGTATTTTAAAAAACTCTCTCTATGTTCTTCTAATAATTTATTTTCAACATTAGGCATAATGTTGATTTTTTTTAATTTTTCAGAAGATAGTTGCGTTTCTACGTCAAAAGTTCTAATACTATCAACTTCATCACCAAAAAATTCAATTCTATAAGGTTCATCATTTGAAAAAGAGAAGACATCTATAATTCCTCCTCTTACCGAAAATTCTCCAGGCTCTGTTACAAAATCAGCACGTTTAAAGTTGTATTCAAAAAGCATTTCGTTTACAAAATCAAGTGATAACTCTTCGCCAATGCTTAATTTTAAAGTATTTTTAGCTAATTCTTTTTTTGTGACTACCTGTTCAAATAGCGCATCAGGATAGGTAACAATTACGGCAGGTTTTTTACGCGAATTGATTCGGTTTAACACTTCCGAACGCAATAAAACATTCGCATTGTCGGTTTGTTCAATTTGATAAGGTCTTCGGTAAGAACCTGGATAAAACAGCACGTTTTTATCACCAATCAATTGTTCTAAATCATTTAAATAATAGGCAGCTTCTTCTTTATTTTCAAAAATTAAAAGAAAAGGCTTTTCAAGTTGTTTAAAAACTGACGAAATAACAAAAGACAATGACGAACCAACCAAATTCGAAATCTGAAAATGGTTTTGTTCGTATTGCAATTGCTGAACAAGCTGTTTTACTTTGTTTGACTGTTCGTATGCGGTTACGATATTTTGTTTACTCAATTGGTAACGTTTTAGGCAAAGATATGTTTTCGTTATAAAAAGATAAGAAAATTATTAAAAAAATTAATTGGTATTCAGTATCTTTGCCTTACAAAAAACAGAAAACTATGTCAATTTCAGATTTATATTCAAGTGGTACTTATAAAAAAAATTTAGGACACTTTGCTAATATTGTTAAACTTGCACTAGCAGATGATTTTATTGCAGAAGGCGAGCAAAAAATGTTGGACAGAATGGCGAAACGTTTAGAAATTTTAGAAGGAGATTATAAAACTATTTTAGAAAATCCTGATAAATATCCAACAAATCCACCAGTTGATTATAATAGACGTATTGGGCGTTTGTATAATTTAACAAAAATGATTTTTGCTGACAATGAAGTTGTTGGTGACGAAGCGAGTATTATGCGTAAAATTGCTGTAGGTCTTGGTTTTCCAACAGATAATGCAGAAAAAGTTGTTGACGAAGCTATTCATTTAGTTATGAATGATAATGATTTAGAAGATTTTACGAAAGCAATAAAACGCGTAAACAAAATTTAATCAAAAATATTTAAATATATAATTGAAACCGTTCACTTATTGAGCGGTTTTTTTGTTTATATTTGAACATAAAACAGGTGCAATGTTCAAAAGAATTATTTTTTTATTGATTTTTATCGTTTTACTAAGTTCTTGTGGAACAACGCATAACATACAATCAAAATTTAAAAGCGAAGGTAAAAAAACTTCTTTTTTTAACGGATTTGTACTTTATAATCCGAAACGTAATAAAGTACTGATAAATCATAATGGCAACAAGTATTTTACTCCTGCTTCTAATACAAAATTATTCACTTTTTATACTGCTTATAAAACATTAGGTGATTCTATAAAAGGTTTAGAATATTATAAAACCAACGATTCGCTAATTATTAAAGGAACTGCAGATCCATCATTGCTATATGCTTTTGATAGCCAAAAGACAGTTAATTTCTTAAAAAAAAGCAAAACTTCTGTTTTTTTAGTTGATGCAACTATAGATGAAGACAAGTTTGGAAGCGGCTGGGCTTGGGATGATTATCCGTATTATTATATGCCTGAAAAAAGCCTATTTCCTGTTTATGGTAATGTATTGACTTATTCAAAAAAAAAGGATAGTTTACAGACTAATATTAACTATTTTTCAAATTATATTTTCACTTCAATTAGCTCACAAACACGAGATAAAGACTCAAACAAATTTTATATAAGTCAAGATAAAGAAAAACGTGTACCCTTTATTACTTCTAATGAATTGGTAGCAAAAATGGTAAGCGATGAAATCGGTAAAAAAATAACTTTAATTGCTGATAAAAATTATGAATACAAAACTTTTTATAGTCAACAATCAGATACATTATATACAAAATTACTTGTAGATAGCGATAATTTTATTGCCGAACAACTCATGCTGCAAGTAGGAAAACAGATTTCTGGAAAATACAGCGTTAGTAAAGCTATTCAGTATTCGTTAAAAAATTATTTGCATGAACTCCCTCAAAAACCTCGTTGGGTTGATGGTTCAGGCTTATCACGATACAATTTATTTACGCCAAATGATATGGTTTTTTTACTTGATAAAATGTATAATGAAATTCCACATACCAAATTATTTAGTTATTTTCCTGTTGGCGGATTGAAAGGAACTTTAAAAAATCAATATAAAAGCGATAAGCCATTTGTGTATGCTAAATCAGGTTCGCTATCAAATAATTATAATTTAAGTGGATATTTAATCACAAAAAAAGGAACTACACTCATTTTTAGTTATATGAATAATCATTTTAGAGAATCGTCTTCCAAAATAAAAAGTGAGATAGAAAAAACGCTATTAAAAATTTACAATACATATTAATGCAAAAATCAGCACCGTTTCAAGTTTACAATGCATCAGCAGGAAGTGGAAAAACATTTACACTCGTTAAAGAATACCTTAAAATTCTTTTAACTACTGATGATATTTTTCGTTTTCAAAATATTTTAGCAATCACTTTTACCAATAAGGCTGCTGCAGAAATGAAAGAGCGCGTTTTACACAATTTAAAAGAATTTTCTGAAGAGAAAATTAATGATATGTTTGAAACAATTAGTAATGAAACAGCTATTTCTGCCAAAGTTTTGCAACAACGTTCTTCACGTGTTTTAAATAGTATTTTACAAAATTATTCAGCGTTTAATATTACAACAATTGATGCGTTTACCTATCGAATTATCCGCAATTTTTCTTTTGATTTAGGGCTTTCACTCAATTTTGAAATTGAAATGGACGCTACTTTGTTATTAGAAGAAGCTGTTGATTTACTAATTTCTAAAATAGGATTAGATAAAGAGTTGACCAAGGTTTTGGTAGACTATTCACTAGCAAAAACTGATGACGATAAATCGTGGGATATTTCTCGAGATTTACAAGATTTCGCAAAAATTTTATTGAATGAAAACGATGCTAAACAATTAAAAAAAATAGCTAGCAAAACTGTAGAAGACTTTATAAATCTTAAAAATTACATTCAAAAAACAAATAAAGTCATAGAAAATAAGTTCGTAGAAATAGGCGAAAATGGATTAGAAACAATCCGTTCTATGAATTTAGAGTACAATGATTTTTATAGATCTATGTTGCCAAATCATTTTAAAAATTTGGTAAGTGATTTTAATAAAGCCAAGTTTTTTGATCAAAGCAAATTGAGAGAGCGTATAGAAGAAAATACATTTTATTCCAAATCAAAATCGGATGATGTAAAAACTGCAATTGAATCGATTTTACCTGAATTATTGAAGTTATATACTGCATCAGAGCAGTTATTTGAACGATACACACTCAATAGTTTAGTGTTAAAAAGTTTAATTCCGTTAGCGGTTTTAAAACATATAAATACTTCATTAAATGAAATAAAAGAGCAAAATAATATTCGGTTAAATGCTGAGTTTAATCAAATTATTTCTGATAAAATCAAAGATGAACCAGCACCTTTTATTTATGAGCGAATTGGTGAAAAATTTCGCTATTATTTTATAGATGAAATGCAAGATACTTCTCAATTACAGTGGCAAAATTTAATCCCTTTAATAGAAAATGCATTAACATCAGAAACAGAAAAAGGTGAACGTGGAAATTTGATGTTAGTTGGAGACGCAAAACAAGCAATTTACCGTTGGAGAGGAGGAAAAGCAGAGCAATTTATAGATTTAACGTTAGATGATAATCCATTTTCAATTAATAAGTCAGAAGAAAATTTAGATACTAATTTTAGAAGTTATTCTGAAATTATTGATTTTAATAATCAGTTTTTTACACATATAGCAGATTTCTTACATAAAGAAGATTACAAAGCACTATATATAAACGGAAATCAGCAAAAAACAACTAAGAAAGAAGGAGGATTTGTACAAATTTCTTTTGTCGAGAAAGATAAAAATGATGATGAAAAAGAGTTGGTTTTCGCTAAAAAAACACTTTCGATTATTCAAAATTTAGAGTGTCAATTTGACTTGAAAGATATATGTGTATTGGTAAGAAAGAAAAAGGAAGGCGTTGTTATTGCTAATTATTTATCAGAAAATAAGATTCCTATAATTTCTTCAGAAACACTATTATTAAAAAATAACAAAACCGTAAATTTTATTATTGATTTGCTTTCTTTTTTAAACAATAGTCAAACAAAAGAAGGATTAGTTAAAGCACTCTATTATTTAAAAACTTCTAAAAATTTAGCGGTAGATACACATTCTTTTTTAAATGAATTCGTAGATAAATCTTCTCAAGAAGTTTTTGCAACGCTTAGAGATTACGGTTTCTTATTTAATCCAAATGAATTTGTTTCTTTACCTTTTTATGACGGAATAGAATACATTCTCAGATGTTTTGATTTAACAACTGATGCAGACGCATATTTATTTTCATTTTTAGATGCAGTCCTATTATATCAACAAAGAAATGATGGAGAATTAACTCATTTTTTAGCATATTGGGAGCAAAAGAAAGACCATTTATGTATTGTAACACCTACAGGACAAGATGCTGTGCAGATAATGACAATTCACAAGTCAAAAGGGCTAGAATTTCCAGTAGTTATTTATCCGTATGATTTAGATATTTATAAAGAAATTAAACCGACAGTATGGTATGACAAACTAGACAAAGAACAGTTTTTAAACTTTGAAACGTCTCTTGTACAATCCTATAAGAAATTAAGTTATACTGGCGTTTATGGAGCGCAATTATTTGCTGATAAAAGAGAAGAAACACAATTAGACAATTTAAATTTACTTTATGTTGCATTGACAAGGGCAGTTGAGCAATTGTATATTATTTCAGAGAAAAAAAACAAAACGAATGACTTGTCAACTGCACGTTTTTATTCAGATTTTTTTGTCGATTTTTTGAAAGTTAAAGGGAAATGGAACAAAGAAGAAACAAGTTTTGATTTTGGAAATTCACAACGGATATCTTTAAAAAAGAAAATTTCATCAGAAGTAAATTTTAAGAAGCAAGAACAATTTATATCATCTGCATGGAAAAATCATAATATTTCAATAGTAGCAAATGCATCTAAATTATGGGATACAAAACAACAAAGAGCAATTAATCATGGAAATTTGATTCATGAAATCATGTCAAAAATCAAAACACAAAACGATGTAGATAGTGTATTAAATCAATATGTTTTTGACGGTGTAATTACTCACAAAGAAGCTGTAAATATTCAAAAAACCATCATTAATATTGTAACACATCCATTACTGACACGGTATTTTACTTCCGATATAGAGGTGTTTAATGAAAGAGAGTTGATTTCAATCAATAAATTGCGACAAATACCTGATAGAGTGGTGATAAAAGATGAAAAAGCCATTATAATAGATTATAAAACAGGTGTTCAAAAAGACATTTACAAGAATCAATTACTCAGTTATAAGACTACACTCAATGAAATAGGCTACAAGGTTGAGGAAATGCTTTTAATTTATATTGATTCTAAAGTGATTGTGAAAAAACTTAAATAACTGATGTTAAACAGGTTACTATTAATAGGTTAAATTCTTTTTTGTAAAAAAAATTAAATATTTAGGATATTTGATAATATTTTGTAAATTTGTCTTTGATTTAAGCTGTTACGGCTTATATTTGTAATAAAATTAGGAAACAAAATAAATTAAATTTAAATTTTTAAAAATGAAACATTTAAGAATAGCTATGATGGCTTTACTTGTCGTTGCAGGATTTAGCAACGTTAACGCTCAAGACGAGAATAATCCTTGGGCAATTAGTTTCGGTGTAAATGCCGTAGATTTTTATCCAACAAATCACCCTTCTATGATGACGCCTTCAGGTAATTCTGCAGGTTGGTATGAAGAATTTTTTAATGCCAATGATCATTATAACATGATTCCTTCATTATCTAGAGTTGCTGTAGGAAGATATTTAGAGTCTGGTTTTTCTTTAGAATTAGCAGGAACTTTAAATAGAATCTCTAAAATTGCTGATGCTACTGCAAGTGATTTAAATTATTTTGGTCTTGACGGAGCAGTTAAATATGATTTAAATAACATAATCTTCAAAAATGCTGAAAAATTTGACCCATTTGTATCTGTAGGTGGAGGTTATTCTTGGCTTGATTCTAACGGTACTGGTACTGTTAATGGAGGTGCTGGATTTAACTACTGGTTTACTGACGGTTTAGGTCTTAATTTACAAACAGTTTATAAGCACTCATTTGACGATGCGGTACTTTTACCTCATTGGCAGCATGCTGCAGGTATCATTGTTAAGTTTGGTGGTACAGATACTGATGGTGACGGAATATATGACAAAGATGATGCTTGTCCAGAAGTATTTGGATTAGAAGAATTCAACGGTTGTCCTGACACTGATGGTGATGGAATCATTGATTCTGAAGATGCTTGTCCAGATGTTGCTGGTTTAGCAGAATTAAAAGGATGTCCTGATACAGATAAAGATGGTATCGCTGATAAAGATGATGCTTGTCCAAATGAAAAAGGATCTAAAGCAAACAATGGTTGTCCTGATACTGATGGTGATGGTGTTATTGATTCAAAAGACAAATGTCCTAATGAAGCAGGAGACAAAGCAAACAACGGTTGTCCTTGGCCTGATACTGATGGTGACGGTGTTTTAGACAAAGATGATAAATGTGTTAATGAAGTTGGTCCAGCATCAAACAATGGATGTCCAGAAGTTGTTGAAGCTCCAACAGTTGAAGTAATGAATACTTTAAATTCTTATGCTAAAACAATTTTGTTTGATACAGGAAAAGCAAGTTTTAAAAATGATACTTATGCTGTATTAGTAGCAATTACTAAAATATTAAAAGAATACCCAGACTCAAACTTCGTAATTGGAGGTCATACTGATAGTGTTGGTAGTGCAAGATCTAACCAAGCGTTATCTGAAAAAAGAGCAAATGCTGTAAGAGACTATTTAGTTTCTAACGGAATTTCTTCTGCTAGATTAACTGCAGTTGGTTATGGTGAAACTTCACCAATCGATACTAATGCAACTAGAGCAGGTAGAAAAAACAACAGACGTGTTGAGGTAGTTCTTAGAAAATAAGAATTAGTAAAATATTTCTTAAAATAAGTTTGAAAAAACGTCCGCCTTTGGCGGACGTTTTTTATTTTTAAAGAAAATTTAAATTTGTGTATGAAATCTTTTTTATCAAAAGTTGTAACCGATGTTCTACATCAAAACAAAGTGCCTGTAGAAAATTTAATTTTCATTTTACCAAGTCAGCGTTCGTGTGTTTTTTTACGAGAAGAAATTATAAAGCAACTTTCTAAAGCGACTTTTTTACCGCAAATAACAAGTATAGAAAACTATATTCAAGAACTTGCTGAAATAAGGCAAATAGATACAGTACAATTATTATTTGAGTTTTATTCGGTATATAAACAAAATACAGCAGTAGATAAATTAGATGAATTTGATGCCTTTTCTCAATGGGCAACAATTGTCTTACAAGATTTTAATGAGGTTGATAGACATCTGATTGATTCAAAAGATTTATTTACCTATTTGCGCGATATTAATAGACTTGAAAATTGGAATCCAACCACACAAATAACCAAAAATTATTTTTCTTTTTTTGAAAAATTACATCTTTATTATAATCAATTTTATCAGTATTTAATTTCAAATAAAATAGGTTATCAAGGTTTAATCTATAGAGAGGCAGAAAGCAACATACAGCATTATATTAACAGTTTAAACAATAAGCATGTAGTTTTAGTAGGTTTTAACGCGTTAAATAAAGCTGAAGAGCAAATATTTCAAGAATTATTACAAAGTGGAAAAGCATCTATTTATTGGGATGTCAATAAGGATTATTTACACAAAACTAATTCTACAGGAGCGTTTTTGCGTAAATATAAACAAGAATGGAATTTCTTTAACAAAAATCCATTCAATTGGATTGATTCAAATTCTGATAGCGTTAATAAAAATATACAATTTATAAGTACTTCTAAAAATGTAAGTCAAGCTAAATATGTTGGAGAATTACTTGGTAAAATTCATAATTATACTAATACAGCACTTGTTTTAGCAGATGAAACACAATTGGCTTTAACCTTAAATTCGCTGCCAAATACCATCGATAAAATTAACATTACAATGGGTTTTCCGTTGAATGAAATTCCTTTGGCGAGTTTTTTTAATGCAATTTTTCAATTGTACTTGAATCAAGAAAGAATGGACACAACAAATACTAATTTATTTTATTATAAAGACGTATTAAATTTAGTTGGTCATTCTTATTTTAGAAAATTAATACAAATTAATGATTCAGATATAGTATCTGAAATAGGGAAAAGCAATCGTATTTTTTTAGCTGAAAATCATATTAAATCTTTTTTTAAGAATATAGGAAAAGAAGATTTTGATACATTTAATTTTTTATTCGAAAACAACAATTCATCCGTAGCGAAAACAATCACTAATTGTATTGCTATCTGTAAGGAATTAAAAGAAGTTGTAACAGGAATAGAATTGGAGTACGTGTACCGTTTTTATACCGTCTTTCAGCAATTAGAAACTTTAAATAGTAAGTATAAACATATTCACAATTTAAAAACGTTGCATCAGTTTTTTATTCAAATTAGTAGTAATGAAAAACTTTCTTTTCAAGGAGAACCTCTTGAAGGGTTGCAACTGATGGGAATGTTAGAAACACGTGTAATTGATTTTGAGACAGTTATTATCACATCAGTAAATGAAGGTGTTTTGCCATCTTCTAAAAGTGACAAATCATTTATTCCATTTGACGTAAAACAACATTTTAATTTACCGACTTATCAAGAAAAAGATGCTATTTTTTCATATCATTTTTTTAGATTACTACAAAGAGCAAAAAATATTTATATACTCTACACAACGGAAGTTGACGCTTTTGGAAGTGGAGAAAAAAGTCGTTTTTTAGCACAAATGGAGTTGACTCATAACAATATAATACACAAAGTTATAAGTCCTTCACTTTCAATTGAAGCTCTGATATTAGAACAAATCAACAAAACAGACATGCTGTTAAATCAATTAAAAGAATTGGCTCAAAAAGGAATTTCACCCTCAGCATTAGCAACTTATATTTATAATCCAATTGATTTTTATTATCAAAAAATTTTAAAAATCAGAGCAATTGATGAAGTAGAAGAAACGGTTGCTGTCAATACGATGGGAACAGTAATTCACGAAACTTTAGAGCAGTTATACAAACCGTTTATAAATGTTTATTTAACGGAAGATTCTTTTAAAAAGATGTTTTCTAAAGTAGCAACATTGGTTTTTGAAAACTTTCAAAAAGAATATAAAAATGGTGATATATCTACAGGAAAAAACAAACTTATTTTTGAAGTTTCTAAAAAATATGTTAATCTTTTTTTACATCAAGAATTACAAGATGTTAAAAACGGTAAGCAGATAAAAATAATTGCTTTAGAGCAAACCTTATCTGCTACCATACATATTGAAAATATTGATATTCCAATAAAAATTCACGGCAATGTAGATCGTATTGATTATGCTGATGGTGTGTTGAGAATAATTGATTACAAAACAGGTTTGGTGCAACCAAATCAGTTGAAAATTACTGATTTTAGTATGATGAGTGACGATTATAAATATACGAAGGCATTACAAGTAATGCTGTACACTTACTTATATTTGCAACAAAACAATCTTGATTTTAACCAACCAATAGAAGCAGGAATAATTTCGTTTAAAAACCTTAAAAGCGGTTTTTTAAAAATGAATTTTGCCGAAGGAAGAGGGAAAGATTATATTATTTCAGAAGATAGAATGAATGAATTTTTAGTTGAATTAAAGCGAATATTAAACGAAATATTCAACCAAAATATTCCTTTCATAGAAAATCCTAATAAAGCCTTTTAAAGCAAATAACAAATGAAAACACTTAAAAATATAGCCGTAAAAAGTACCATTCATAGCAAACCTATTGTAACTGATGTGTTTTATAAACCAACAAATAAGAAGAAGCAACTAGTTATATTTTGTCATGGATATAAGGGTTTCAAAGATTGGGGATGTTGGGATAAAGTTGCTAAAAATTTTGTAGATGAGAACATATTTTTTATCAAATTTAACTTCTCTCACAATGGAGGAACTCTCAAAAATCCAATTGATTTTCCTGATTTAAAAGCGTTTGGAGAAAACAATTTCACCATAGAATTACAAGATTTAGAAGATGTTATAAATTGGATTTCAAACAATAGCGAATTTGAAAATGAGGTTGATGTGAATGATATAACTTTAATTGGTCATTCGCGAGGAGGAGGAATTGTGCTTATAAAAGCATTAGAAAACAAACAAGTGTCTAAAGTGATTACATGGAATGGCGTTTCTGATTTTGGATCTCGTTTCCCTAAAGATGAACAACTAGAGCAATGGCAAAAAGAAGGTATAATCCATATATTAAACGGAAGGACCTTACAACAAATGCCTCATACTTACCAATTTTATCAAAATTTTAAAGAAAACGAAGAACGTTTGACAATCAAAAATGTTGTAAAAAAACTTACGAAACCACAACTTATAATAACAGGATCAAACGATACTGTTGTAACGCCAAAAGAAGGTGAAATTATGCATTCTTGGAATCCAAAAAGCACGTTGATTGAAATTGATGAGATGAATCATGTCTTGGGAGGAAAACACCCTTGGGAAAACGAAAATTTACCAAAACATCTAAAAAAAGCAGTAAGTGAAAGCATTAAATTTATAAAAAAATAAGAATGTATAAAGAGTCAGATTTATCTTTTAAAGGAATAAACAGACTCGCAATTCCTGCTATTATCTCAGGAATTGCAGAACCATTATTATCCATAACCGACACTGCAATTGTTGGTAATATTGATTTAAACCCTGTAGAATCACTCGCAGCAGTTGGTATAGCAGGATCATTTATATCGGCATTAATTTGGATTTTGGCACAAACTCGTTCGGCAATATCAGCCATTGTTTCTAAATATTTTGGAGCCAAAAAACTTAACGAAATTTCCTCATTACCTGCTCAAATTATGACTATTAATATTGTTTTGAGCATCGTTATTTATTTGGTTTCTGTCCATTTTGTTACAGAAATATTCCAATTGTACAATGCTAAAAATATTATTTTAGAGTATTCTATTTCATACTATAAAATTCGCGTAATTGGACTGCCTTTAACACTACTTATTTTCTCTGTTTTTGGTGTTTTTAGAGGTTTGCAAAATACCTTTTGGCCAATGATTATCAGTATTGTAGGTGTTAGTGCTAACGTTGTTCTAGATTTCGCATTAGTTTATGGAGTTGAAGGATTTATATCGCCAATGCATATAGAAGGTGCGGCTTGGGCGAGTGTTATTTCACAAGCCATAATGGCGATTTTGGCTTTGATTTTAATGCTTATAAAAACACCGTTTTCACTTAAGTTAGTTTTGCCATTTAATAAAGAATTAAAACCTATTTTATCAATTAGTTTTAACTTAATTATAAGAGCAATCGCATTAAATTTGGCGCTTTATTTCTCTAATTCTTATGCAACAAAATATGGCGATACTTATATTGCTGCTCAAACTATTTTATTTCAAATATGGGTGTTTTTTGCTTTTTTTGTTGATGGTTATTCAAGTGTAGGAAACATAGTTTCAGGAAAATTATTAGGAGAAAAAGCATATGATAAATTATGGCGGCTAAGTATCATTTTGAGTAAATATTCAATGATAGTAGCCACAATATTAGCTTTGTTTTGCGCACTTTTATACCAATCTATTGGACAACTTTTCTCGGAAGACACACTTGTTTTAGAATCCTTTTATAGCGTATTTTGGTTGGTGTTAATTATGCAACCAATCAATGCAGTAGCGTTTGTTTTTGACGGTATTTTTAAAGGATTGGGTGAAGCGGTTATTTTACGAAATTTATTATTAACGGCTACGTTTTTTGGATTTATTCCCGCACTTTTGATAGGTGACTATTTTGATTTAAAACTAACCGCAATTTGGATTGCCTTTACTGTATGGATGCTTTTAAGAGGAGGAATATTAATTATTGTCTTCCGTAAAAAATATTTGTATAAAAACACGTAACTTTGACCTAAATTAACGATTTCAACATGAGTAACGGAAGTTTATATACACATATCGAAAATAATATAGCAACGATTGAATTTTATCATCCTGCAAGTAATTCTTTTCCAAGTGAATTATTAGCAAGGCTGACAAAGGCATTTGACCTATTTAGTGAAGACAATCAAGTACATGTAATTGTTTTAAAAAGCGAAGGTGAACGTGCATTTTGCGCAGGCGCTTCATTTGATGAATTGGTTTCTATAGATAATTTTACAGACGGTAAGCAGTTTTTTATGGGTTTTGCCAATGTTATAAATGCGATGAGATTGTGTAAAAAACCAATTATTGCTCGCGTACAAGGCAAAGTAGTAGGAGGAGGCGTTGGTTTAATTTCTGCTTCTGACTACGCATATGCAACTGATCAAGCAGCGATAAAGCTCTCAGAATTAACGATTGGTATTGGCCCTTTTGTTATTGCTCCAGCAGTTAAACGTAAAATGGGAAATACTGCTTTAAGTGAATTAACTTTGAACGCTACCAAGTGGCACAACGCATATTGGGCAAAAGAAAATGGTTTATATGCCGATGTTTTTGATAGTATTAAGCAAGTTGATGAATCTGTTGATGATTTGGTACAAAAATTAGCAAGTTACAATCCAATAGCAGTACAAGAAATGAAGAAAGTACTTTGGGAAGGCACTAGTGATTGGAGTAAATTATTAGAAGAAAGAGCAGCAATAAGTGGTAAATTAGTCCTGTCTGATTTTACCAAAAAAGCGCTTGAAAAATTTAAAAAATAACAATATGACTATCAGAAAAGAAATCTATTTAGTTTTTGCGTTGGTTGTTATGGTTAATTTCATTTATAAAAAATTTAAAAAGAATGAGTAACATCAGAATAACAAAGCAATTTAATTTTGAAACAGGTCACGCATTATATGGATATGACGGTAAATGTAGAAATGTGCATGGTCACAGTTACAAACTTTCAGTAACTGTCATTGGAACGCCAATATCAGACAGTACCAATGTGAAATTTGGGATGGTCATTGACTTTTCTGACCTAAAAAAAATTGTAAAAGAAGATATTGTTGATGTGTTTGATCACGCAACAGTTTTTAATAAAAACACACCTCATTTAGAATTGGCAAAAGAATTATCAGACAGAGGACATCATGTTATTTTGGTTGATTATCAGCCTACAAGTGAGATGATGATTATTGATTTTGCTAATAAAATCAAAAAACGTTTACCCAAAAACATCAATTTATATTCATTAAGATTACAAGAAACCGAAACTTCATTTGCTGAGTGGTTTGCAAGTGATAATTAAATTCAAACTCAACTATTATGAAAAATATATTTAAAATCAATCCCGTCCTAAATAAATTTCAGGTAGTATCAAAAGTCTTGATTTCACTACATTTCGTCTAACAAAATCATCAAAAATTAAAAAGAACCCCTTGTATTCCAA
>CAMZLV010000102.1 GCA_947311835.1 uncultured Lutibacter sp.
ATCACAAAAAAAAGAATGTAAAACAAAAAATAAATCTTAGAGTTGATTATATTTGCTTAAGGTTTTAAAAACAGAAATATAGAAATGGGAAGAGCATTTGAATTTAGAAAAGCACGAAAGATGAAACGTTGGTCAGCAATGGCTAAAACGTTTACAAGAATTGGAAAAGACATAGTAATGGCTGTGAAAGAAGGAGGTCCTAATCCTGATACAAATTCACGTTTAAGAGCCGTTATTCAAAATGCGAAGGCTGCAAATATGCCTAAAGACAATGTAGAACGTGCAATTAAAAAAGCGTCAGACAAAGATACTGCTAACTATAAAGAAGTATTGTTTGAAGGTTACGCTCCACACGGAATTGCTATTGTTGTTGAGGCTGCAACTGATAATAATAACAGAACTGTTGCTAATGTTCGTGCTGCATTTAATAAGTGTGACGGAAATTTTGGAACTTCAGGTTCGGTAATATTTATGTTTGACCATACGTGTAACTTCACCCTAAAAAAGGAAGATATTTCTATGGATATGGAAGAACTTGAATTAGAGTTAATAGACTTTGATGTAGAAGAAGTGTTTGTAGATGAAGAAGGTGTTATTATCTATGCGCCATTTGAGCAATTTGGTGCTTTGCAAAAGTTTTTTGAAGATGAAAAAGTTGAGATTATTTCTTCAGGATTTGAACGTATTCCAACTACAACTACCAAACTAAATGAGGAGCAACAAGCAGACGTTGAAAAATTATTAGAAAAATTAGAAGAAGACGATGATGTGCAACATGTATATCATTCTATGGAAATGTAACAATTACCAATTCAAATTTATAAAATCCAACGTTTTTTTCGTTGGATTTTTTTTGTGTAAGTGTCAACAAACCATTTAATAAAACGAATTTAATTTTGTATTGTGAATTAGCGATAATTTGTATCTGAAAATTTCAAAAATTAAAGAGAACCATTTAGTTGTATAAATCAGAATACTTTTTTTAACTTTTAGATTGCGCTCATTGCGACATAACACCTAATTCATAATTTGTCATTCCTAATTTGGAATTTATTATCTAAAACTCAATCACAGATTCTTCTACAGGAATACGTACTTTTTTTAACGAACTCATAAAATCATCTTTTGCTCTAAATCCAACAGGAAGTAGTAAAACAGATTTTAAATTTTTGCTTTTTAAATTTAATAGTTCGTCATATTTGTTAGGATTAAAACCTTCCATAGGACACGAATCTATACCTTCAAAGGCACAAACAGTTAGTAAGTTTCCTAACGCAATATACGCTTGTTTGATTGATGCATTTTCTATTTCACTTGATGTTTTTTTACTGAAACTATCTTTTAAAAATGCTCTAAAATCAGCGATTATTTCTTCTGATGTTCCTCTAATTTCCTTTTCTAAATCAAATTTGGCATCAATATAATGTGCATCAATGTTGGTTTTAATACAGATAACCAATAAATGCGAACAATCAATAACTTGTTGTTGATTATAGGAATGTTTTAGTAATTCATTTTTAATTTTTTTATCACTAATAATTAGCATTTTTATGGGTTGTAAGCCATAAGAAGTTGCGGTTAAATTAAACGCTTGTTTTAAAATATGTATCTGATCGTTTGATAATAACTTTGTATTATCAAATTTTTTTGTAGCATAGCGCCATTCTAAATTTTTTATGCTGTTCATTGATTTTGTATAATTGATATTACAAAGAACGTAAAAATAAAGTTGTACTTTGTTTTTAAACTATTGTAATTTTTGATGCAACGATAAATGATGTATATTTGAGTTGTTGAACTTTAAATAATTTTGATTTTTGATAAAATTGTCATTCTGAATGAAATGAAGAATCTTGAAAGAAAATTAATTAATAATTGCTATGAAAGAAGATTTACTACATTATGTGTGGAAGCATAAATTATTTTTTTCTGATGCCTTAAAAACAGCAGTAGGAGAGAAGGTTACTGTATTTTCTACAGGAACTCATAATTACAATTCTGGACCCGATTTTTTTAATGCAAAAATCAAAATAGGAGCGCAATTATGGGCAGGAAATGTTGAAATTCATTTAAAATCTTCTGATTGGTATGTGCATAATCACGAAAAAGATACAAATTACGATACTGTAATTTTGCATGTAGTTTGGGAGCATGATGTTGAAATTCACAATAGCGAAGAAGCCATAATTCCTACTTTAGAATTGCAACAGTTTGTGTCGAAAGCGTTATTGCTGAAATATCAAAAACTCTTCTCTAAACCACAAAAATGGATTAATTGCGAAAATGATATTTCTTCGGTTGATGATTTTGTAATTTCTAATTGGTTAGAGCGTTTGTATTTTGAACGTTTGGAACGAAAATCAACCGTAATTTATGACTTGTTAGAAAAAACAAAATTTGATTGGGAAGCCGTCTTATTTCAACTATTGGCACGTAATTTTGGTTTAAAAATAAATGCTAACTCTTTTTTTGATATGGCAACTTCATTAGATTTTGCTGTAGTAAGAAAGCAATGGACTGAGCAACGGCAATTAGAAAGTTTATTTTTTGGTCAGTTAGGAATGCTTAATGAAGATATTGAAGAGCAATACTTTATTGATTTGAAGAAAGAATATAACTATCAGCAAAAAAAATATAATTTAGATGTTTCAACTAAAAATACAGTCCAGTATTTTAGATTACGACCTACAAACTTCCCAACGATTCGAATTTCACAATTAGCGAATTTGTATCACTTACACCAAAATTTGTTTTCAAAATTGATGCAGTTAGAAAGTATTGATGAAATATATGATTTGTTTTCAGTTACTACAACTGCTTTTTGGGATACGCATTATACATTTAAAAAAGAATCTCCAAAACGCATCAAAAAACTCACCAAATCATTTGTAGATTTACTGTTGATAAATACTATTATTCCGTTAAAATTTGTGTATTTAAAGCATTTTGGTAAGTTAGACGAATCTGTTATTCTAAACTTGATACAGCAATTGAAACCAGAAAAAAACAGTATTATTGATAAGTTCAATTTGCTAAAAATTAAATCAAAAAACGCCTTTGAAACACAAGCCTTACTACAACTTAAAAATGAGTATTGTGCTAAGCAAAAGTGTTTGCAATGTGCTGTTGGTAATTGGTTGTTAAAAAACTAGTTTTTTGGACTTGATATTTATTATGTTGCATACTAAGATTCTTCGGCTGCGCTCAGAATGACAATGGTTAATCTCACTAAGATTCTTCGACTGCGCTCAGAATGACAAATAATTAACGTTATACTAAGATTCTTCGCCTACGCTCAGAATGACAAAAAAATTAATACTTCGCTGCTTGTCCTTCTTTGGGTAATGATTTTTTAATAAACAGTCTAATATCTTCATTAGCTTGCTCTAAATCTTGTTTACGAAGATACATCATATGTCCACTTCTGTAGCCATGAAACGCTAGTCGGTCTTTCATTTTGCCGCTTGGATCAATTTGCCACATTGTGTATTTAGCACCAAAATACGTAGTTGCACCATCATAATATCCACTTTGTATCATTACGTGTAAATATGGATTGTGTGCCATTGCTTTACGCAAGTTTTCGCGTGTATTATTATTGCGTTTGTCCCAAGGATGTACTTTGCCAAACATATTGTATTTTAAGTCCGTTTTAAAGTTGAGTTCTTCTCTTAAATAATAGTTGATTGCAGGAGTAAAAGAGTGTAACCACGACTTTAATTCGGCATTATAATCAGGATACGAACCTGTTACTTTTTTGTCGATGCCTATATAACGTGAATCTAATCTACCAATCGTTTTTTCAGAATTTCGCAACAATTCTTTCCAGAAAAATCCAGTACTTACATCTAAATTGTTTTGTAAGATTGATTTTTTTGACAATCCAGAGTAATACGCCATTTTTTCGGCAATCCCTCGTTTTTCATTTTCATCTATAAATCCACCTTTTGCCAATGCAGGAATTAATTCGTTTAAAGCAAAGGCTTCTGCTTCTGGTAATATTTCTGTTAAATCTTTTTCTTGAAGTTCTTTTGGTAGCATTTTATGATACCAAGCCGCAGCTGTATAATAAGGTAAATTTATTCCAGATGCTATTGGAAGACTACCGTCAAAAATTTTATAATCAGCAGGAGAAACCATTATAACTCCGTTTAAATACATCCATTGAGAGTCTTGCAAGGCTTTTGCTAAACCTGCAACGCGCGTACCTCCATAACTTTCGCCAATAATGTATTTTGGTGAGCGCCAACGGTTATAGCGTGTTACAAAAGTGCTCATCCATTCGGCTAAATACTTAATATCGGCATTAATACCAAAGAATTTTTTTCTATCAGGATATTTACCTTCACTGTCTTTAATCATACGTGAATAACCTGTATTTACAGGATTTACATATACAATATCGGCAATATCTAAAATAGAATATGGATTTGTTTTTACTCCGTATGGTTGTAACGGATAACCTTCATCATCAATATTTAAAATTTTTGGTCCTGTATAAGCAATATGCATCCAAACAGACGCTGAGCCTGGACCTCCGTTAAACGAAAATACTAAAGGTCTTTTTGTATCATTATTGATATCCGTTCGTTTGTAATAGGTAAAAAAAAGTGTAGCAATTGCTTTGTCATCTTCCCAAAGCGGAAGCGTTCCTGTAGTTGCTGTGTACGGAAAACTAACACCTTTAACGGTTGTTTGGTGTTTGGTAATAACTACCGAATCTTTAGCAATCACTCTTTCTTGCGCATTGCTAACTAAAATAAATGCAATGGCTATTATGGATGTGAACAGTTTTTTTTTCATAATTAGTATTCAAAAGTTTGGAACGCTAAATATATGTAAAAACTGGCAGTAAAAAATATTTTTAACTAAACCAATTTAGGATACTTCATTGGATTTGCTTCGTGCATAATAGCATAAGCACTCTCAAAAATATCATTTTCGTTTGGTTTAGAGAAATAATCGCCATCAGTTCCGTAAGCAGGACGGTGCGCATACGAAGTTACCGTAATAGGTTTACTATCCAAATATTTGTAACCGTTTTGCACTTCCAGAATTTCTCTTAACAGATAGGCTGAGCCTCCTCCAGGAACGTCTTCATCAACAATTAGTAAACGGTTTGTTTTTTTAAGACTTTTTACAACATCATGGTTAATATCAAAAGGTAATAAACTTTGAGCGTCAATCACTTCTACATCAATAGCTACTTGTAATAAGTCTTTTGCAACTTGCTCTACAATTCGTAAAGTTGAACCGTAGGATACAATGGTCATATCTGTCCCTTCTTTTAGTGTTTCTACAACGCCAATTGGTGTAGTAAATTCGCCTAAATTAGTTGGTAATTCTTCTTTCAAGCGGTAACCGTTTAAACACTCAATCACAAGCGCAGGTTCGTTGGCTTGTAATAAAGTATTGTAAAATCCTGCTGCTTTGGTCATGTTTCTTGGCACTAATACATACATTCCTCTTAATCCGCCAAGAAGCATTCCCATTGGTGAGCCTGAATGCCAAATTCCTTCTAAACGATGTCCACGCGTACGAACAATTACTGGTGCAATTTGTTTTCCCATTGTTCGGTAACGAAGCGTTGAAATATCATCACTCATCAATTGAAAAGCATAGATTAAATAATCTAAATATTGAATTTCGGCAATTGGTCTTAATCCTCTTTGTGACATTCCAATGGCTTGTCCCATAATGGTTGCTTCACGTATGCCAGTATCTGAAATTCTAATTTCTCCAAATTTTTCTTGAAGTCCTTCTAAACCTTGGTTTACATCGCCAATTTTACCAGTATCTTCACCAAATGTCAATACCTGAGGATAGTTATTGAAAATCACTTCAAAATTATCTCTTAGCACAACTCTAGCATCTACTTTAGTAGCATTTTGGTTGTAAGTTGGTTTGATTTCTTTAATATGAATGGCAGCGTTTTCTGATTCGTCATAAAGATGTGAACTGTATTTTAGGTTGTTGTCTTTTCTAGTTTGTTCTAACCAAGTTAAGAGTTTGTCTTTTGCTTCTGAATGATCATTAATGATGTATGGCAATGCTTTTCTTACCAAAGTAAAAAAGTCTTGACGTGAAGGATCAATTAAAGAGTGTAATTCAGAAATTATTTTATTGATAAATATTTTATTCGGACTGATTTCAGCAACCTTTTCTATAAGTGAAACAAATGTGTTTAAGTCTTTTTTTATAGGGTCGGTAAACGCTTTCCAAGCTGCTATTTTTGCTGTGCTTACTTCTTTTTTTGCTGCTTTTTCAATTGCAATCAATTCGTCTTCACTATCAACAAAACGGATTGTAAGACCGTTGTCTTCTAATTCAAAATCTAAAATCCATTCACGCATTTTTTTAATACAATCGTGCTCTTTTTCCCATTCTAAGCGCTCTTTTGATTTGTATCTTTCGTGCGATCCAGAAGTAGAGTGTCCTTGTGGTTGTGTAAGTTCTTTTACGTGAATAAGTGCTGGAATATGTTTTGTTCTTACAAGTTCTGCTACTTTACTATAAGTATCAACTAATTGTACATAATCCCAACCGTTAACTGTTACAATTTCAAAACCGTTATTTTTTTTATCGCGTTTAAAACCTTTTAAAACTTCCGAAATACTTTCTTTAGTTGTATGGTGTTTTGCGTGTACAGAAATACCGTATTCATCATCCCAAACACTTACAATCATTGGTACTTGTAAAACTCCTGCAGCGTTTATAGTTTCAAAAAAATGTCCTTCACTTGTACTTGCATTACCGATTGTGCCCCAAGCAATTTCATTTCCTTTTTTCGAAAAATTTTTGCTGAATGAATCTAAAGAATCTAATTGTTTATATATTTTTGATGCTTGCGCCAATCCTAATAATCTTGGCATTTGCGAAGCAGTAGATGATAAATCAGCCGAACTGTTATATTGTTCGGTTAAATTTTTCCAAGTTCCATCTTCATTAATGCTGTGTGTTGCGAAATGCCCTCCCATTTGTCGACCAGCAGAACACGGTTCGTGTTCAATATCTGGATGCGCATAAATACTTGCAAAAAACTGTTGAGGAGTTAGTTTGCCAATTGCCATCATAAAGGTTTGGTCTCTGTAATATCCTGAACGGAAATCACCTTTTTTGAAAGCCTTTGCCATAGCAAGTTGTGGCACTTCTTTACCATCTCCAAAAATACCAAATTTTCCTTTTCCAGTCAATACTTCTCTACGACCAAGCAAACTACATTCTCTACTTAGCACAGCAAGTTTATAGTCGTTTAAAATATCTTTTTTAAACTCCTCAAATGATAGTTGTTTTGTGTTTTTTGAAGTTGTTTCTGAAATCATAGATGTATAATTGGAACTTGTGCAAATTTAATATTTTATAATGAAATATGAAAATATCACACTCGAATTATCATATTCGCATTAATAAAACCCTCTTCTAACGAAATTGATAATTTTTGCAGGATTTATTGCAATAACAAATCTAATTTTAGAACTGTAATTAGGTTGGCTTACTTCCCAACCTAAATTAGAATAAACAGGAAAATAGACTTCCATTATTTCGTGAATAAAGTTTAAGCGTACTCCGTTTTCATAGGCAAAATAAACTGGCTGATTTTTACTTTTTATAAATCCAACATCATTATAAATTTCTGCCCAACGCCAAAGTCCCATACTTGTATTGAAGGATGTAATCCATTGATTTGCATAGTTTTTTGGTAAGAATGACTTGAAATTCCCTTCGTTGGTAATAATTTGTTGGCTAAAAAAACCGGTACCTTCAGACCTTCCAAGATAATCTAATTTGAATAGATAATCAGATTGCCTTGTGAGTCCAAAACTAAAAAAATCGGTTGTTGTTTTGTTTCTTAAAAATGCTCCTGCAAAGAAACGAAAATCAAATTGTCGGTTTTTATCTGTTAATAATCGATATCTAAAATCTACAGTTGCTTTGCTAAATTTATTGGCAAATTCAATATTTGTTTTATACCTTAAGTCTTCTATAATGTTTGGTTTATCGTAATTGTAACCAATGTTTAAAATGCTGTATTTGTTTGATTCTGGGTTTGCATTTATTGTTGGGTCTTCATCTCTGTTAATGTTGATATAACTGAGGTAAATACTACTTCCACCAACATCGCGCAAACTTTTTCGTTTAAATTCAATAACTGCATAAGGAGAAAACGAACTATACGTCAAGCCTGAATCATAATGGTATGAACTTGCGGAAAGTCCTAATAAAAATTTATTAATTTTTGAATCTTCATTTTCACTAATTTTTTGATATAAGGCTGAAAACGAGCCAACCAAACTTTTTGATTTGGTTCCGTAATAAGGGCTAACCTTATAGATGAAATTTTTATTTAAAAAGGTTTTGTTTCCAAGTGATACACCTAATTGCAAACCGTCATATAAATTGTATTTATAAATAGGCGTGTAGTAAAATTGATTGTAATAAGGGTCTTCAATATCTCTTAAAAACTTTAATTGTAATGGTCTGTTAAACAATTTTTTGTTTAATGATTTCCAGTTGTCTCTAAGGTTCAATTCTGGATATAAATATTCATAGTTTAACGATAATTTATCAAATCCATTTTTAGGAATAACAACCGTTTTTGTTGAATCAATACCTGTAATCCATTTTTTAAAATGAATTTCTTTGTTTTTAACACCGTATAAAGCAACAGGAGCAGCAATATCACGTTTGTTTTTGATAGTTACGGCAACCGAATCTTTTGTGATGTTAATATTACTAATGGTGTAATCTATTTTCTTTTTTGATTGAATATAATCATTAAAAAACCAAGATAAATCTTTATTTGTTTTTTCTGAAACTAATTTTTCAAAACGATTGCTACGTGTAAATTTTAGTGTATTTTGATTAAAAAATTGTTTTACTGCAGTCGGAATTATACTGTCTTTTAAAAATTCATTCAGATAGCGCAATCCTAAACCTGCTTTATATTTATTAATTATTTTTCGATTAAAATTAGAAAGCGAGTCTGCTCTCATTGTCAACGGTTGGTCAACGTTTTTGCGTGCTGCAAATTGATATAAAAGCGGATATTTATCGTTAAATTTAAGTTGAACTAAATTAAAGTTTTTCAAACCCCAAACTTTTGAAATATTTCCTGTGGCTTTCATTTCAGGATAGTATTCGTTGAGGTATTCCATCATTAAATAGGTTTGAAGTCCGTCAAGCAACCAAGAATCTTCGCGTCTATTGACTAGTATGCTATTGTTAAGATATTTTTCGGTCAATGCTTTAAACATTTTAATATCCCATTCAAAAACATCTGAAAAAGGACGTAAAAAAGAGGGTAGTTGATTGAGTCCGTAAACACGATTTTTACTATATGTAATGTTATTTATTAATAATTTTTTATGAGGATATGCGCCAAGATGTTTCTCTATAAATTCGATTTCTCTGTTTAAAACCGATATTTTAACATTTTTGTTTAATTTTTTTGTGTTTAAATTTGTTATCACTTCAATTTTGTCAGTATCGAAGGTTTTAAAATCAGTATTTTTACTGATGTTTAGTTCAATGTCAGTTCTGTTAGTGTCAGTTAATTTATATGTTTTTGTTTGGTCTGAATTTGATGTTGTACTTGATAAATCTGAACTTAAAGTATAGTTTTTTGGAACTGTAAATGTGATGTTATAATTGCTTAAATCCATCAGTAAATCATCCATATCTAAGTTACTCATTAACTTCCATTCATTGTCATAAAATGCTGGAGTGATATACCAATAGCGCAAGTCGTAACCTCTTTTATTTCGTCCGTATCGAGTAAATCTATCCGAAGGAATTTTAACGACATAGGTTGTACTTATGGTTATAGATTCTTTTGGTTTTAAGGTTTTGTTTAAAGCAATTTCTATGATGTCAATTGCTTTTTCTTTGGTATTCCAATTAGTTGGTGAATAATCAATAGCAATATTTTTTATTTTAGAATAACCTCTAAATTTTTCTTTTGAAAAGTGTAACTCTCGGTTGTAGTTTTCTATCATTCGCTTAGATAATGGCGTAGTTTTGTCTTTAAAACTATTTGCCCAATTGTGAAGGTGAATTGTATCTAAACTGATATTAGTATTGTTATAATATATGATTTCTTGTTGAATTTTTATTTCATGAGATTTTACATCTAATACAGCATTGATTGAAATCTTATTGTTTTGACTCAATAAGATTTGCGAAGTAAAGACTGTTAATGCTATTAAAATTAGATTTTTTTTCAATTTACTTTGATAAACTTTAAAGGATGAGTTAACTTATTATTTGATGAGGTAATGATATAAAATCCATTAGAAAAATCACTAATATCAAAAGTTTGTTGTTTAGAATTTGATGTTGTGAACTTTTTTATTTTTTGACCTAATTGATTGTAAATTGTAAATTGACTGTTAAAAAACGTTTCACTTATCTGTAGGGTTAATTTGTTTGTAATGCTATTACTTCCTATGATTTTAATAGTATTATCGTTGGTGTATTTACGGATTTTTAAAGTCGTTTGAGGTGTTTCGAGTTCCATTACAACTGGTAAATGATCGCTCATTAAATACAAATCATCTCTTAGTGTCAAGGCATAATTTCCAGTACATGAAGGGTCATTTATATCTAAATTGTAACAATTTTCATTGTTTCCATATGCGTGATAACTGTTTTGTACCATATGTAAATCATTGCTTGCAACTAAGTTGTTGGAAATAAATGTAAAGTCAAATCGATCGTCTAAACCGCTGTAAGCACCATTTCCATAGAGTTGGTTTACTCTTGTTGCTTGTGTGTGTACGGCAGTATAGGTATCGTTATTATTCCAACTTTGCAATGAACTATTGTCATTAATAGGATCAATCATTACAATACTATTATTTGTGTCTAATATTTT
Source organism: uncultured Lutibacter sp. (assembly GCA_947311835.1). Lineage (GTDB taxonomy): Bacteria > Bacteroidota > Bacteroidia > Flavobacteriales > Flavobacteriaceae > Urechidicola. The sequence goes on from CAMZLV010000102.1 coordinate 10,874, forward strand.
TTGATACGCATCTTCAGAAGATGTATATAAATTAAAATCACCTGAAAAAATAACGTAAGAATTTGGGTCTAAATTGTCTAAGGCAGCAGTAAAAACATTAGCCATATCCAATCTAATAGCTTTATTTGCCGAACCTTGACTTGATTTAAAATGCGCAACAAAATATTCAATTCTGATAGGATTTGTTGCTTGGTCTACCGTATTAAGCAACAACGTATATTGCATAATATCTCTTATATACGTTGTGTGTGTTTGCTGATTTTCAAGAGTAAATTTATCCGTATTGTAAAACAACATTTGATTCAATTGATTGTCAGCAGATGGGTCAGATTGGTTGCTAACAAACACTGCTCTCGCAAAATTAGGATTAGATGTTTGAATAGATTGTGTTAAAATTTCATCAGCACCAACTTCGGTTTCTAACTCACAAACGGTAAAAATATCAGGTTGATAAGTGTCTAAAATTCGCTTTAGTATCACTTCTCTATCTGATGGTTGTGCCGATGGATAGTATAATAGATTGTAAAACATCGTTTTTATACTAGTTTGCGAAAATGTGTTGGCAACGAATAGAATAAAAATTAAAAAAATTGGGGTTGTTTTTTTCATTGTTATTTAGAAATTAGGACTTAAATCGTATTTTTTATAGAATTTATTTATTACGTCAATAACTTCATCAGAACTATCAACAACAGAAAATAAATCTAAATCTTTTGCGCTAATATTACCATTTTCTAATAAAGTATTTTTTACCCAATCAATTAGTCCGCCCCAAAAATCTGTTCCAACTAATATTATAGGGAATGCTCCAATTTTTTTTGTTTGAATTAAGGTAATTGCTTCAAACATTTCGTCAAGTGTTCCAAAACCTCCAGGCATTACAACAAAACCTTGTGAATATTTTACAAACATAACTTTTCTTACAAAAAAGTAATCAAAATCTAAACTTTTTCCAGGATTGATAAAAGGGTTGTCATGTTGTTCAAAAGGCAATTCTATGTTTAATCCTACCGAAACACCTTTTCCTCTATGCGCACCTTTGTTACCTGCTTCCATAATTCCAGGTCCTCCTCCTGTAATAACACCATATCCGTGTTGTGTTAAATCAAAAGCAATTTCTTCGGCTAGTTTATAGTATTTATTGTCTGGTTTTGTTCGTGCTGATCCAAAAATACTTACGCAAGGTCCAATTCTACTTAATTTTTCATAACCATCAACAAATTCGGCCATAATTTTAAATATAGCCCAAGAATCATTCGTTTTTATCTCGTTCCAGGTTTTTTGTTTTAATTTTTCTTTAATTTTTCTTTCTGCGTTCATAATCGTTTCGTTTATTATTTAAATAATTTAGCCAATTAAGTTTTGGCAAGGCGCTAAGTTAACTCTTTTTTTAAAAACTTAGCCGTATAACTTTCTTTGTTGGTTACAATCTGTTCTGGAGTCCCTTCGCATAGTATAGTTCCGCCTTTTTTACCACCTTCTTTGCCAATGTCAATAATATAATCGGCAAGTTTAATTACATCCATATTATGCTCAATTACCAAAACGGTATTTCCTTTATCAGTCAATTTATTAAGTACTTTCATCAGTACATTTATATCTTCAAAATGGAGTCCTGTTGTTGGTTCGTCAAGAATATAAAACGTATTTCCTGTATCTCTTTTTGATAATTCTGATGCCAATTTAATACGTTGCGCTTCTCCACCAGATAAAGTTGTTGATTGTTGACCTAAAGTGATATATCCTAATCCAACATCTTTAATGGTTTTTAATTTTTTGTAAATTTTAGGATAATATTCAAAAAAATCAACAGCCTCGTCAATGGTCATATTAAGTATGTCAGAAATGGATTTCCCTTTATGGCGTATTTCTAATGTTTCTCTGTTAAAGCGTTTTCCTTGACAGGTTTCGCATAGTACTTCTACATCAGGTAAAAAGTTCATTTCAATCACGCGCACTCCTCCTCCTTGACAAGTTTCACAGCGACCTCCTTTTACATTAAATGAAAAACGTCCAGGTTTGTAGCCTCTAATTTGTGATTCAGGAATTTTAGCAAAAATACTTCGAATATCGCCAAAAGCACCTGTATAAGTTGCAGGGTTTGAGCGAGGAGTTCTACCAATAGGTGATTGGTCAATTGCTATTATTTTATCAATATGTTCAAGACCTTCTATAGATTTGTATGGCATTGGTTTTTTTACACCTCTATATATATGTTTGTTTAAAATAGGATAGAGCGTTCCGTTTATAAGTGTAGATTTTCCACTGCCAGAAACTCCTGTAACGCATATCATTTTTCCAAGAGGAAAAGTTGCGGTTACATTTTTTAAGTTATTTCCTGTTGCGCCTTTTAAAATTATGTTTTTTCCGTTTCCTTCTCTTCTCTTTTTAGGGATTTCAATTTTTTTAGTTTCATTTAAATACGCAGCAGTAAGTGTATTGTGCGTTAATAATTCTTTATACGTACCTTCACTTACTATTTGACCTCCAAACTTTCCTGCTCCAGGACCAATATCTATTACGTAATCAGCATTTTCTATCATGTCTTTGTCGTGTTCAACAACAATTACGGAGTTTCCTACATCGCGTAATTTTACTAACGAATCTATTAATTTTTGATTATCACGTTGATGAAGTCCAATACTTGGTTCGTCTAAAATATAGAGGACGCCAACTAATTGTGAACCAATTTGAGTGGCGAGTCTAATACGTTGTGCTTCTCCTCCTGAAAGTGATTTTGAGGTTCTATCTATCGTTAAATAATCAAGACCAACATCTATTAAAAATTGAATACGTGTCCGTATTTCTTTAATAATTTCACTTCCTATTTTTTGTTGTTTTTCAGATAATTTAGCATCAATTTTTTTAAACCAATTGGACAATTCATTAATATCCATTTGAGCCAAATCTGCAATATTTTTATTGATAAATTTAAAGTGTAAGGCTTCTTTTTTAAGTCGATTACCGTTGCAAGAAGTACAAGTTACTTCATCCATATATTCTTTTGCCCAACGTTTTATTGATGTAGATTCAGCATTTTTATATTGGCTTTCGATAAAGTGTACGATTCCTTCAAAATCAATTTCATAGTTGCGTGTAATTCCCATTGTTTTTGATGCAACATCAAATTTTTCACTACCTCCATTTAAGATGATTTGTAATGCGTCTTTAGGGATTGATTTTATAGGATTGTTTAACTTAAATTTATAACGATTTGCAATTAATTGAAGTTGCTTAAAAATCCAGCTATCTTTTTGTTCGCCAAGAGGTGAAATTCCACCATTTTTTATAGAAATACTATTGTCAGGAATTACTTTTTTAAGATTTACAGTATTGATTTTCCCAAGACCATTACAAGTCGAACACGCACCTTTTGGCGAATTAAATGAGAAAGTATTTGGCTCAGGATTAGGGTAGGCGATTCCAGTTGTTGGGCACATCAATTCACGGCTAAAAAAACGAGGATTGTTATTTTCAATATCCAGTACCATTAAGATGTTGTTTCCAGCGTATAATGCGGTTGTAATTGTTTCTTTGAGTCTTTTTTCTATTGATGAATTTACTTTTAATCGATCAATTACAATTTCTATATCATGGTTTTTATAACGATCTAAACGCATTCCTTTTTCTATTTCTACAATATTTCCGTCAACGCGAACACGTAAAAAACCTTGCTTAGCAATTTGTTCAAACAATTCTCGATAATGCCCTTTTCTAGACTTCACAACAGGAGCAAGGATACTGACTTTTTTATTGTCAAAATCAGATAAAATAAGGTCTAAAATTTGCGAATCACTATAACTTACCATTTTTTCGTTGGTGTTATACGAGTATGCATCTGCAGCACGCGCAAATAACAAGCGCATAAAATCGTATATTTCGGTAATAGTTCCAACAGTTGAGCGTGGACTCTTATTTGTTGTTTTTTGTTCAATAGCGATAACAGGAGACAAGCCATCAATTTTATCAACATCAGGTCGTTCAAGACCTCCTAAAAACTGACGTGCATAGGCAGAAAAAGTTTCAATATATCTGCGTTGTCCTTCTGCATAAATTGTATCAAAAGCCAATGAAGATTTACCACTACCGCTCAATCCAGTTATAACTACCAATTTTTCACGTGGAATACGAATGTCAATATTTTTTAAATTATGAACACGTGCTCCTAAAACTTCGAGATATTCTTGATGATTTGACATAAAATATTTGAAAAAAGCAAATTTACCAAATTGAATTGAGAATTTAGGTATAGGTCGCGTTATTTCAGAAAATGTTTGGTTAAGTTTGAAATGTTTTTTTTTAAATAAGTTTTTAGTTGATATTTAAATTCACCTCATTTATTACTATCTTGCCATAAATTTTAATATAATGAAATCAATCCATTCGATACGACATTTTTTTGAACTTCACGGTTTTGGTGTTTTTTCACGTTTGGCAGATAGATTGGGAATGCGAGCAGTAAATGTGCGTTTATTTTTTATTTACATATCGTTTATAACTGTTGGTTTATCTTTTGGAATCTATATAACGTTGGCTTTTTTATTAAAATTAAAAGATATGATTTACACAAAACGAAGTTCAGTTTTTGATTTATGAGTATCAAAAGAAAATTAATTAGAGCCGTTTTACTGATGTTGTCAGTACTAGTAATTGGAGTTGTTGGCTATATGGTTATCTCAAAAGATTCTTTTATAGATGCACTGTATATGACTGTAATTACAATCTCTACTGTTGGTTTTGGTTTGGTACATCCATTATCTGTTGAAGGTAAAATATTCACGATTTTTCTTATTCTATTAAGTGTATCTTTATACGGATTTATTATTAAAGTAATTACCGAAAACATTGCAAATGGACATTTTTTTGAAGAATTAAAACAAAATAAAATGCAAAAAAAAATAGACTTACTATCTCAGCACACAATTGTATGTGGATATGGAAGAAATGGAAAGCAAGCATTGACTAAATTGCAGAAATATCACCAAGAAAGTGTAATTATAGAACGCAATGCAGAACGAATTAATCAGTTAGAAAGCGAAGGTAACATCATTGTTTTTGGTGATGCTACTGACGATGCAATTCTTGAAAAAGCAGGAATAAAAAAAGCGAAAAATTTAATTGTAGCCTTGCCGTCTGATGCTGATAATCTTTTTATTGTACTCTCTGCACGTCAAATGAATAAAAATTTAACCATAATTAGTCGTGCATCTGATGAATCATCAAATAAAAAATTACGTATAGCAGGAGCCAATAATATCATTATGCCAGATAAATTAGGAGGAGATCATATGGCAGCACTTGTTGTAACGCCAGATTTAATAGAATTTATTGATATGCTTTCGTTAGATGGCGAATGCACCGCTAATTTACAAGAAATTATAGTTGATGATTTACCGAATGCTTATATTTCAAAATCTATTCTTGATTTAGATTTGCGCAAAAAAACAGGATGTTCAGTAATTGGTTTTAAAACTTCAGATGACATTTATATTGTCAATCCAGAAGCTGACACAAAACTGGTAAAAGGTTCAAAGTTGATAGTACTTGGCAGACCAGAACAAATAGAAAAATTACAAACGCTTTTTTAAGTATTTGGTTAAAAATTTGAAGATACATCATTTTTTTATGATATTGCACACTTAATAACGAACTTAAACTCACTAATTTTACATTATGAAGAAAAAATTTATCTCACTACTTTTCGCAGTAGTACCGTTTATAACATTTGCACAAGAAAAAGGATTGGATCAAATTATTGATGAGAAATTTGGAGCCGCAACAGGTTGGTTTGTTAAATTTATTTTTTATCAAATACCATTTTCTGCTGATGTTAAAATTTATTGGGTGTTATTTCCGCTAATTTTAGGAGCATTATATTTTACAGTTTATTTCAATTTTATTAATTTCAAAGGGTTTATGACCTCTATTAATATTGTAAGAGGTAAATATGATGATATAGATCATCATGAAGCAATGACAGTTGCTGGAGACTCAACTCCAGGAGGTGACGCAATAGAAACAATAGCAATAGAAGGACATGATGGGGAAGTTTCTCACTTTCAAGCGTTAACAGCAGCACTTTCTGCAACAGTAGGTTTGGGAAACATTGCAGGAGTTGCAATTGCAGTATCTATTGGAGGAGCAGGAGCAACTTTTTGGATGATAATTGCAGGATTACTTGGTATGGCGTCTAAATTTGTTGAATGTACACTTGGTGTAAAATATAGAGATATAGAAGCTGACGGAACAGTATATGGAGGACCAATGTATTATTTAACTAAAGGTTTAAAAGAAAAAGGATTTGGAAATCTTGGAAAAGTATTAGCAGCAGTATTTGCAGTATTTGTTATAGGAGGTTCTTTTGGAGGAGGAAATATGTTTCAAGTAAATCAAGCATTTCAATTAGTTGAACACATAACAGGAGGAGAAGCATCTTTCTTGCATGGAAAAGGATGGTTATTTGGTGTTGTAATTGCTGTTCTTGTAGGAATTGTAATTATTGGAGGTATTAAGAAAATAGCCAAAGTAACCGATAAAATAGTGCCGTTTATGGTTGTGATATATGTAGCAGCATCAATTTTTGTATTGATTTCTAAATATGATATGATTGGTGATGCTTTTTTACAAATATTCAACGGAGCATTTAGTCCTGAAGGAATTGCAGGAGGTTTTGTTGGAGTATTAGTACAAGGATTTAGGAGAGCCGCATTTTCAAACGAAGCAGGAGTTGGTTCAGCATCAATAGCACATAGTGCTGTAAAAACTAAATATCCTGCATCTGAAGGTATGGTAGCTTTATTAGAACCTTTTATTGATACAGTTGTAGTATGTACAATGACTGCATTAGTACTTGTGATTACAGGAAACGTTGCCGCTGAAAACGCATCTTTAGATGATGCTGGAGCGATATTGTTGACCTCAGGAGCATTCGCATCTGTTATTTCATGGTTTCCATACGTATTGACAATTGCAGTTGTTTTATTTGCATTTTCGACTATGATTTCGTGGTCTTATTACGGATTTCAAGGTTGGGCATATTTATTTGGAAGAAGTAAGAAAATGGAATATACCTACAAAATTTTATTCCTTGTATTTGTAGTGATTGGTTCTGCAGCGAGTATGGGTTCTGTAATTGGGTTTTCAGACGCAATGATTTTTGCAATGATGGTTCCTAATATGGTTGGATTGGTAATGTTAGCACCAAAAGTAAAAGAAGAACTCAATAAATATTTGAGTGCAATTAAAAACAAATAATGAAATAAAATTCAAAATGAATAATTTAAAATCCCATTTCAGGTATAATAAAAACCAACGAAATGGGATTTTATTTTTACTCTTTTTAATCATTCTGTTTCAAAGTATTTATTTTTTCTCTGATTTCTCTTCAGATGAAGATACAGATTTATATTCTGATGAAATTGCAATATTTCAAAATAAAATAGATTCTTTAAAAGTAATAGAAATAGAAAAAAGAAAACCAAAAATATATCCATACAATCCGAGTTTTATAACAGATTTTAAAGGATATAAATTAGGAATGACTACTCAAGAAATTGATCGGTTACTTGCTTTTAGAAAAAAAGGGAACTATATCAATTCAGCCAAACAATTTCAACAGGTAACAAAAATATCTGATAGTTTATTGGCTATTATTTCACCTAATTTTAAATTTCCAGATTGGATAA
>CAMZLV010000103.1 GCA_947311835.1 uncultured Lutibacter sp.
AATCCGTACAAGCCGATACCCAATCTTACCATATCAAAATGCGCTTCAGGATAATTTAAAATTCCTGATGTATTACACATATGAGAAGTAATCGTGTAGCCTAATTTTTTAATAAAATTATGTTTGATTGCGTTAAATAGGTCAATTTGTTTTAGACTGAAATCGCGTTTAGTGTTATCATCAGATGCTACAAAATGTGAAAAAACAGATGTAACTTTTATAGATGTAACTTTTTTAATTTTATTGGTTAATAAATCAAGATTATCAGCATTAAAGCCAAGTCTATTTAAACCTGTATTAAACTTAATATGAACAGGATAGTTTGATTGTTTTTTTATATTTGAAATCGATATAAATTCGCTTAACAATTTAAAATTATAAATAGTAGGCTCTAAATTATTGTTTATAATCAATTCTAAATTAACAGATTGAGGATGTAAAATTAAAATTGGAGTTGTGATTCCTGCTTTTCTAAGCGCAATACCTTCATCAGTATAAGCAACTGCAAAATAAGCGACTTTATTTTGTATGCTTTTAGCAATTTCAATAGCGTCACTTCCGTATCCGTAGGCTTTAACAACTACAAGTATTTTTGTATTTTTTTGAAGTTTATTTTTAAAATAAGTTAAGTTGTATTTTACAGCGTTGAGGTCAATAATAAGTTTTGAAACGTGGTTATTTTCCATTTTTTATTTCTTCTTCTTCAACAACGTCTATTTTTGCAACCTCTTCTTTCAGATTAGCCTTATAATATGCAGCTCTACTTAATGGCTCATATTCTTGCGTTTCGCCAAGTAAAACCAAATCTTCACTTGCTGCTTTTCTATAACTGTAGTGTGCTAAATTACCTGTTCTTGTGCATACAGCGTGTACTTTGGTCACGTATTCGGCAGTTGCCATTAGCGCAGGCATAGGACCAAATGGATTGCCTTTAAAATCCATATCAAGACCTGCAACAATCACTCTTACGCCTCGGTTTGCAAGGTCATTGCAAACTCTTACAATTTCGTCATCAAAAAATTGTGCTTCATCAATACCTACAACATCTACATCGTCAGCTAAAATTCTAATATTAGCAGATGCAGGCACAGGAGTTGAACGAATTTCATTAGCATCATGTGATACTACTTTTTCTTCGTCATAGCGAGTGTCAACTGCAGGTTTAAAGATTTCAACTTTTTGCTTTGCAAATTGCGCTCTTTTAAGCCGTCTGATAAGTTCTTCTGTTTTTCCAGAAAACATAGAACCACAAATAACTTCTATCCACCCAAATTGTTCTGTATGATTTACTGTATTTTCAAGAAACATTTTGTAATTTTCGCACTTGTAAGGTTTATATTTTTGTAATCTTTACAAATGTATCAAAAATAACTATTTAAAACGAGATTAAAAACAGCAACTTATGCACAAAAAATTGGAAGCCGAATTAGTGAGTATTGCTCATAGTATTTTGCAAATGAAAAATCGTGAAGACATTGTTGCTTTGCATCAAAAAGCACAGCAGTTACACGAAAAACTAGCAATTCTTTTATTTATTGATGATTATATAGAAACAACGCCAAATGTATCTGTAACAAAAGAGGAGTTGATCGCTAAAGTTGATAAAGTGATGGTCGAAAAGTCAATCAAACCTATTGTTGAGGTTGTTAAAAAAGAGCTTGTTGAAGAAAAAATTGAAGTCAAGTCAATTGAATCGAAACCAAAAGAGACTGTAATTGAAACAAAATCGGAAGAAAAAACAGAGTCAATTAAAAGCGAACTAACACTTAAAGAAGAATTAAAAGATACTGTTTCTGTTGATGTTACTGCTGATATGTTTAAAAAAGAAACAATAAAAAAAGAAACAAAAGCATCATTAAATGATAGATTGATGCAGAAAAAAATTCAAGTTGGACTGAATGATAGAATAGCATTTGTTAAGCATTTATTTAATTTTAGTCAAGCCGATTTTAACCGTGTTTTATCACAATTAAATACATTTACTTCAGAAAAAGAGGCTAAAGATTTTATAGTTAATAAGGTAAAACCTGATTATAATTGGTCTGGAAAAGAAGAATACGAAGAACGCTTACTTGCTCTAGTTGAACGTAGATTTTTATAAAAAATGAAACAAGATAAGCCAATACTTATACACACTCATTTTCACAAACGAAGGACTGGAGTTACACGTAGTATTGAGAATGTGTTCCCTTTTTTTGATACACAATACAATGCGTATATTTATGGTTATGGTATAGAAGGACGTAAAATTTCCTTTAGGCAAATAATACAATTAATTTTTTCAAAACAACAATTTACGATTCATTGTCATAGAAACAATGAAATAATTAGAGCTCTTTTTTTTAGATTAATTGGAGGGAAATTTAAATTAATTTCTACACGACATGCTGAGAGTACTCCTTCAAAATTGACAAAGTTTTTGCATAAAAAAACAGATATTACGATTGCACTTACCAATCAAATGAAAAACAGTTTTACATTCCCTACAACTGTTGTAAGTCATGGCGTTCCAATTGATGAATTTAAGCCTAAAAAAGAACATAAATTAGCACAGATTACGCAAAATAAAATTATTTCGTGTGTAGGAAGAGTAAGAGAAAAAAAAGGACAAAGAATTTTATTAGAAGCAATTTCACCTTTGTTGAAAGAAAACAAAGATTGGGCACTTATAATTGTTGGAAAATCTGACGATAGAAAATTTATAACTCAGTTAAAAACAATTATTGATACGCATAAGATTAGTAATCAAGTCTATTTTTTAGAAGAAACTCGAGACATAATTTCAATTTATCAAGCTACAGATATATGTGTTATACCATCTTTTACAGAAGGTTTTTCATTGGTTTGTGCCGAGGCAATGGCATGTGAATGTACTGTAGTTGCAACCAAAAATGTTGGAGTTCATTCAAAGATGATTTCAAATACTAAAAATGGCCATCTATTTGAAGCAGGAAATGTAGATCAACTACGCAAGTTAATGCAAAAAATTATGACTAATAATAATCCATCAATTAAAATGGAGGCTAGAAAGGAAATCGTTAATAATTGGAGTTCTGAAAAAGAAGCCAACGCACTGATGAATTTGTATAATTAAAATAGGATACATAAAAGATTAAGGATTTACGAGGTTGTTTAGAAGCCAAAAACAAATAATTTAAATTTAAAACATATAAAATAATGAAAAGCACAAACATTTTAGAAAACATAGAATATAACGATGAAAAAGTAGCGATTTCAGTTTTATTTGAAACCGAAACTACTAAAGAAATACGCATTGTATTTAAGAAAGGACAACTAATGAAAAAACATCAAACTAAATTTCCGATCACTGTTCAAATTGTTGAAGGCGCTATAGATTTTGGTGTAAATGATACAACTCATAATTTAGTAAAAGGAAATATTGTAGCACTAGAAGGCAGTGTTCCGCACGATTTATTGGCCATAAAAGACAGTGTTGTAAGACTGACGTTAAGTAAATCAGATTCTGTAGACAGAGTACAAAACGTAGTTAAATAGATAGTTTTTCTTGAAGTAACGCAACGTTTTTTTTGTTATTTCCTATAAATATTTCACTATCAATAAGTACTACAGGACGTTTTAAAAAAGTGTATTCGTCTAAGATTAATTGTCTATAATCTTGCTCATTTAACACCTGATTTTTTAAATCCATTTGCTTGTATTTTTTAGCTCTTCTGCTAAAAAGAACTTCATAACTTCCTGCTAATGATTGCATTTCTTCTAGTTGAATTACACTTATAGGTGACGTTTTTATATCTTGAAGTATAAAACCTTCAATATTAATTGACTTTAAAATGCGTGTGCAAGTATCGCAAGTTTTTAAGAAGTAAATTTTTTTCATAAGGTAAAATTAGTGTCTTTCCGCAGAAAATTATATACTTTTATCAAAAATTTAAAATATGCATTTTCAAATAGCTGCGTTTACACGTAAAATGGCACTTAATTTATTAAATGAACTCACTCCAGATCAATTGTATTTTATCCCTAAAGGATTTAAAAACAACATTATATGGAATATTGGGCATATATTAATAACCGAACAAATGCTTACTTATGGTTTGTCTGGATTAGAGTTGCCTGTTGATAAAAAATTTGTTGAACTATATGGAAAAGGATCAATACCAACAGCTGAAATTTCTTCAGAAGCAATAGATGCTATAAAAAGCGACTTAATATCAGCATCAAAACAAACGGAAGTTGATTATAAAAATGGCGTTTTTAAAGCATTTAACCAATATCCAACAAGCACAGGAATAGTATTAACCAATATTGATGATGCTATACAATTTAACACGCTTCATGAAGGAATTCATTTAGGGATTATTTTAGCAATCAAAAAATTAGTATAAACTATGGATTTTTATGCAATCGCAACCGTTTTAATTGTTTTGTCAGCCATTTTTGGATACATCAATGTGCGTTTTTTAGAACTGCCAAATACTATTGGGTTGATGATTATTACAATCGTTTTTACAATGTTAATTTTTGCATTAAGTTATTTTGATGCAACGCTACTTGAAAAGGAACGAGAACTAATAGGTCATATAGATTTTAAAACCCTATTACTAGACGGAATGCTAAGTTTCTTACTATTTGCAGGAGCATTACACACCAATTTTCAACAATTAAAAATTCAACGAAAACCCATTTTAGCATTTGCAACACTTGGCACATTAATTTCTACCATTTTTGTAGGTGTTTTTGTTTTTTTTGGTTTAAAAGTTATCAATCTTCATACTGATTTTATATACTGTTTATTATTCGGAGCGTTAATATCGCCAACCGATCCTATAGCTGTTTTAGGAATCTTAAAAAAAGTTGGCGCACCAAAACAATTAGAAGCCAAAATTGTTGGTGAGTCCTTATTTAATGATGGAGTAGGAGTTGTTATTTTTATAACAATTTATAGTATAGCAAGTCAAGGAATGGAACATTTTTCATTGGCACATACAGCAATAGAATTTATTAAAGAAGTAGGAGGAGGCTTAACTTTAGGCGGAATTTTAGGGTATGTTACTTATAGATTATTAAAATCTATTGATGACTATGATACCGAAGTAATTATCACAATTGCTGCAGTTATGGGCGGAACATTACTCGCACAAAATTTACATGTTTCAGCACCTCTTGCTATGGTTGTAGCAGGATTAATAGTAGGAAATGATACGATACGACAATCATCAATGAGTGAAATAACCGAATTATATGTAGATAAATTTTGGGAATTGATAGATGTGCTATTAAATACCGTTTTATTTGTAATGATAGGAATGGAATTACTTGTTCTTACCTTTGAAAAAGAATATTTTTTAGCAGGAACACTTGCAATTCCAGCCATTTTATTAGCAAGATACTTATCTCTTTTACTTCCAATAAAATTCTATTCCAAAAAATTAGGATTTGTAAAACACGTAAATACTTTAATGACTTGGGGCGGATTAAGAGGAGGTATTTCAATAGCCTTAGCACTGAGTTTAACTACTGACATGCATCGCGATTTATTTTTAGTAATGACCTATACAGTTGTTGTTTTTTCAATCATCGGACAAGGTTTGTCAGTAGGAAAATTAATAAAAAAATTAACATAACGATACAATTAATAAAGCCATTTTAAATGAAATTTAATACCAAAGTAATACACGGAAAACAAAAACACGAACCTGCAACAGGAGCAGTAATGACACCTATTTTCCAAACATCAACATATGCACAGCAAAGTCCGGGAAAGCACAAAGGATATGAATACTCTAGAGGAGAAAACCCTACAAGAGAAGCCTTAGAGAACGCTTTCGCAAGTATTGAAAACGGAACTCGAGGATTGGCGTTTGCCTCAGGATTAGCAGCAACGGACTGTGTAATGCGACTCTTTAATTCTGGTGATGAAATCATTGCTGGAGATGATTTGTATGGAGGTTCGTATAGAATGTTTACACAACTTTTTGAGAAATATGGTTTAAAATTCACCTTTGTTGATATGAATAATGTCGACAATGTTAAGAATGCAATCACTAAAAACACAAAACTTATTTGGCTAGAAACACCAACAAATCCATTGTTAAAAGTTGCTAATATTGCTGAGATTACTGCAATAGCACAAGCAAATAATATTTTAACAGCAGTTGACAATACTTTTGCTACGCCTTATAATCAAAATCCGTTAGATTTAGGCGCTGATATTGTGATGCATTCGGCAACCAAATATTTAGGAGGTCATTCAGATTTGGTTATGGGTGCTTTAATGGTAAAGGATGAAGACTTGGCAAAAAAGTTGCATTTTATTCAGTTTGCTGCAGGAGCAATTGCAGGTCCTATGGACTGTTTTTTAGCGCTTAGAGGTGTTAAAACATTGGCTTTGAGAGTGCAAAGACACAATGAAAACGCATTGCTTGTTGCGCAATATTTAGAAAATCATCCGAAGGTAGAAAAGGTATATTATCCTGGATTAGAGTCACATCCAAATCATACGATTGCTAAAAATCAAATGAAAGGATTTGGAGGAATGTTGTCATTCAGATTAAAAGACAATTCTCGTGAAGCTACATTTAAATTATTAGAAAATTTACACGTATTTACTTTAGCAGAATCATTAGGAGGTGTTGAAAGTTTGGCTAATCATCCAGCAACAATGACGCATGCCTCAATACCAGAACCTGAACGTTTAAAAATCGGTATTACAGATGCTTTAATTCGATTAAGTGTTGGTGTTGAAGATATTGAAGATTTATTAGCAGATTTAGAACGTGTTTTAAAAATGATTTAGACTTTAGAATCACTGTATAAAAAAAGGGTTCGATTATTTTAATCGAACCCTTTTTTAGTTTGATGCCTTAAATCACCACTTTTTTCACTCCTTCTTTTAAAGTTTTTACGTTTGTTGTATCGCTAGGATGTAGTGTTTGCGAAAAACAACAAACCGTAAACAGTAAAAAAACAACAATTATTTTAAAATTAAAAAAATTCATAATTAATCATAATTTATACGCCAACCATCATCATATTTGGTAAAATAGGCTTTGAGAATATCATTTTCATCATAACAATTAATATCCCAAAAATCGGCAAAAGGTGTACTTTCTATTTTTTTTACTTTATACTCAACTGTTGCGGTTAAAGCATTTTCTTTTTGTTGAATTCCTGTAACTTGGTCTATGCTGAATTTTGCTGAACGTAAATACAGTTTGTTATCTTTTTCTGCAACCAAAAAAGGGGCTCCTTTTGGTGTTACACTTAGCGTATTTAATTTCCATTCTGCACAGTCTTTATATATTGTTTCTCGGTTTAGTTCAAGCAGTCCTTTTCTGATAAAATAATTAATCTTTTCTATTTCTCTATCACTTGGTGGATTGGTAATAATAACAGAACAGAAACCACTACTTCTATAATGTGAACGCCAACTTTTTTGCACGTCAAACTTACATAGCATTTCCCTGTTTTTGGTAGCAATTTGTTTTTTTGCTTCACTTCTTGTCAATTTATCTGAACAACTTAAAGATAAACCTACCAAAAGAATTAAAATTACTTTTTTCATAACACATCTTTTTTATTATTTTGCAGCATTGCTTCTGCTAATTTATTTACATTTCTAACCATTGAGAAGATCAATAAAAACAAAGAAAGTATTAGTACTGTTGCAAATCCTACGGCAATACTTTTGACACTCCAAGTACTCGTTATTCTTTTTTTGTTTTTTTTGGCTTCATATTCTAATTCTGCTTCATTTAATTGCTGTTGATATGTTCTGTTCCATTCTTCTAAGGTTTGCTGATAGGTGTAGTCTATCTCTTTTACATTATTATCTCTTTCTACATTATTTTTTCTATATAGATTATAAAATATTTTTAAAGCAGTATCTTGTTGCTCTATATCAAGTTTTTTTAAATATGGAAGAAATTGATTGGTTGCTTCTTTTAAAGAACTCAAATTATTATTGTAATTATTTGAGTATTCTCTAAATACCAATCTTATTATATCTAATCTTTTATTTATAGTGAAATTAGATATTATTTCATTTAAATAAGAAACTAATGGTTTTCCGTCATTTGGGTTATTTGACACAAACCAAAATAATTTGGTATATGTTTTGGGTTGATTAGTTGAGTCAATTTTACTTAAAATAGGTGCAATGTTTGTGTTTATATACACCAATTTATCTAATACATTGTTATTTATTCTATTTCTTAAAAAACGGTTAAGAAAATCCGTTCGGTTACTTGCAGTAACATTTTTTAATATCGTGTTGTACGATTTTAGTAGTGAGGCTTTTTTTCTATAGTCTTTTATTCTTTTAGTGTTGTTTAAAAAGTTTTGCTTAAAACCTGGATTCGATTGTGATGCAACCCAAGTTGGTGCATATTTCGGATTTTTAGTAATTTTATATCTCCGTTTATCTCTTGGATTTTTATATACTAAGTTTTTTTTACCTTCCCAAAATAGTTTGTTTTTTTCTAGCGAAATCAAACTTTTAGTTTCTCCTAAAGTTCTTTCAAATATGGCAACAGCAACAGAATCAACTGTGTTTGGTATTTCTATTTTTTGATCAACACTTTCGTAATAATCTTCATCTTCTACTATCTCTACATTAGATTGCCATGTTTTTTGTTTTTTTGGTATTGCATTTAAAAGATTGTCAAAAGAAACAGGTTTTGTCTTTGGGTAGTTTGGTTTTATTGGTTTCTCTGATTTTACAACATGCTTTTTTGATGGTGGAACTTTAGACCATAAAAAGGTAAGGGTTCCCAATATTACACCTAAAACAGCAAGTCCAATAATAATATGCCAAAATGTTCTAGAGATGCCATAATAGTACTTGTTTTCTAATTTGGATAGTTTTATTTTTTTCATTTTTTAGAATTAAAATATTTTTTGAATAAGGATTTAAACTTGATGCTTTTTAAAGCGCTAAAAAACGCATCATTTTTAGTTTTTGCATATGTTTGCACTGCAGCATTTAAAATTGAATTTAAAATTTTGTTTGATCTATTAAACTCGTATGATTTTGAAAAAAGAAGTTTTCCATCTATATTTTTCATTTTTAAATCGAAGGAAATAAATGCATTATATGTTGTAAAATACTCCTTAGTTATATTACCATAAACATTCGCAGTCGTATAACGTATTTTGATATTTGAAATGTGTATTTTTTTATCTATTGTAGTGCTTTCATTTATAGACTCTTTAGTTATCACTTTCATTTTAGTTAAAAATGAATTAGCAATAGCACCTAATATATATTGATTTTGTCGGTCTTTAGTGAATGGCACGTCTGAAGTCAATGTGATATTTTCTTTTTTTCCATTTGCATCTTTATATTCTAGTAAAAGCACATCATCTGAATCAGTGTAGTTATTGGAGTATAGATGGTCAATATTAAATGTTTTTTCTCTGGAAATAATTCCTTTTTCATACCAAGTGTTTTTTTGTGTTTTGCCGTTATTTATGAATAACTTCCATAGTCCGTCTTTTTTATTATTTTTGTATTTACCTTCACCAACAAGTCTTCCAGAAATATATTTGTTTTCTATTTGTTTTTCTCCTTGTTCATTAAATGTTATCCAAATGCTATCCTTTTTATAATCTTTGGTATAATATCCTTTTTCTTTTATCTGTTGGTTGTCAAACATTTTTGTGCTAATAAATAATTTTCTGTTTTTTACCTGTTCTAAACTCTCTATTAACTTTCCTTCTTGATTGTATAAATATTTTTCAACTATAATATCTTTGCTGTATTTTATCTTTTTATTAGGATTGCCATTAGCAAAATTTTCTATAAAAAAACCATCTTTTAAGTTGTTTTTATAATTAATTTCTGTCAGTACTGTTCCATTTTCATACAATTTTTTTTCATAAATTTTTTCGTTATCATTAATCAAACTATACTTTGTTAAAGATTTTAAGTTTCCTGATAAATAATATTTCTCACGTTCTATAAGTCTTCCGTTACTATATTTTTCTTTTAAATTTGGTTTGCCATCTTTACTCCAAAATATATGATTCTCATTTTTTTTGCCATCTATAAAATACCCTTCATATTTTCTATTTCCAGTAGTATACCATTCTTGTTTTAAACCATTTAATTTTCCGTTTTTATAGGTTTCTTTTAGCACACATTGACATGCATTATTTATGTCAATTTCATCAATACTATAAAGTGTGCCTGTTAAAGGGATGTTTTGGTAGTAAACAAGTTTGTTTTTGTGCAAAACCTCATCTTCAAAAACATCAATTTGTGCAAAAGAACTATTGATAATAAATAAAATAAACAGGATATGTATTAATTGATTTTTTGACATCATGTGTTAATTTGTAGAAATTGATTTTTGGACTATAGGATTTTCAACAGTTTTCATATACGTTTTTAGCCATTTACCTCCTTCTTTTACCTTACAAGAAACCGTGCGGTTTGTTGTTTTTATTACTCTTAATTTAACTTTTAGAACGCCATTTTTATCAAGTATAATTAGTGTGTCTTTAGGTTTTAGATCTTTATTGTTTTCAAAGTAAACGATGACTTCATATACTTCACTTTTAGTTTGCTGAACTACTTTTACAATTTTGCCATAAGAAGGATAGCTTTTAAGAAGTTCATTTTTAATTTTTTGCTCAAAATTTAGGAGGGTTTGCATAAACGCTTCTTGTTTGTCTTTTGTATACAGCGTTTTTATATTTTTATTTTTACTATTTACAGGACTTGCAGTGATACTTTTTTCTGATTCTTTATTTGCACTAAAATTGTGCGTTAAAATTTTAGTATTTACATAAGCAACAAATTTTTTACTCCCTTCTTTTTTTGGGTTAAATCTATAGTCTATTTTTTGAAAAATAATTGAGGTGAATAATTCTTCATTCGCAATTGCAGCAGTATTGGTTACCGTTTCAAAATTATTTCTAAACAGGCGGCTAAGAATTTGTTCTAATTGATTAGTGTAAGCGTCGTTCTTTTTTATAAGTCTTAGAAGGATGTAATTGTTTTCAGGTTTTGCCCCTAAAATTTTATAATTTAAGATAACATCTCCTTCTAGTTTGTTGTTTTTTATCTGTTTTGCATATGTATATGCTTTGGTTTTAATTAAGTTATCGTCTTTATAGTGCTTTACGATTTCCCCTTTTTTATCTTGCCAATAATAAATCCAAGCACCTTCCTTTTTATTGTCTTTATACGCTCCTTTTTTGGTTATAAATCCATTTATATATGATGTTTCCTCTGTTTTGAAGCCTGTTTTTGGGTCGTATTTTATCCAAAGACTGTCTTTTTGTTTTGTTTTTATATTTTCATATTTTTGAGCGATTAACTGGTCACTCTTATTGTATAACTTGATTTCTGTTACTTCGTTTATAGTTCGTAAAACTTCTTTTCCTTCATCCGTATATCTTTCGTTTTTAATAAGAATATTCATATTAAATTCTTGTAACAAGACCAAGTTTCCAGTTTCATCAAATGTTTTTTGAAGACCGTTTTTTTTGCCAAACTTATAATTTTCTTCATTTAGTAAGTTTCCGTTTTTGTGATAGATTTCTTTGTGTACTAACTCACCATTATCAAAATTTTCTATCAAATTAGGTGAGCCGTTTTCGAAATTTTCTCGTTGTAAACCGTGTTTTTTATTATTTATAAAATTTTGTTCTTTAACAAGTGTTTTGTTTTGCAGATATTCTTCCGAATGAATGAGTTCTCCATCAGTGTATTTCTTGGTTATTTTTAAATTACCATTTTGATAAAAAATAGAGTCTTTTACAAGCATTCCATTTTTGTGAAGTTCAATTTTTTTTATTTTCCCATCAGGAAAAAATGTTTTTAATAGTCCTTGTTGTTGATACTCATTATTATTTATTATTGGTGTGGTTATAAGATTTGTTTGGTTTGAACCCAATACATCTGTATTTGTTTGTGCTACACTTGAATTTGTCGTTTGCTGAGTGATGTTTGGATAACTCCCTCCTTTTTTAGAACCGTCTTTATTATATAAAATTGAAGAGATAATGGTTCCATTATTATACACTTCTTTTTTTCGGATGTTGCCATTTTTAAAAAACAATGTTTTATTCAAAATAATTCCATTTGAATAATTTGAAAACTCTTTTGGTTTACCGTTAGCGTACCATTTTTTTTGAACGCCATCTAAAACACCTTTTTTATACTTTGCTTTAAGGGTGCAGTCACACTGATTAGGAATTCCATCTTCAGCACTAAAAAGCCATCCAGATAAAGGTTTGCCGTTATAATATACTTTATTATCTTGATAGGTTATTTCGTCTGTAAACACATCATCTTGTGCAAAAACGAAATTCAGTTGAAATAATAAAGTCAGTAGTAACAATTTTTTCATAAGATGATGTTTATTTCATAGTAATTTTCCCGTTATAAGAGAAGTGATTCTAATGGTAAATTTACACCAACTTTAAGAAGATAAAATAAGGGTTTACCTATAGAAAATTAAGGAAAACCCTAACAAAACAACACAGTTTTATTATAAACGAACAGCAGTTGGATGATTGTTAAATTAATGAACAACACAGTATGTGTAAATCAACGTTTTATATAACTAGCCTTTATTTTGAATACTATTATTCCCTTCACTCGCATTTTTATTTTTAACACTTATATATGACCAAATTGCACAAATAGGATTTGTGATTATCAGACCTAATCCAGCGGTAAAGACTATTGCAATACCTGTTACAATAAACATTATTAACGCGCCCCAACCAGTTGCATACAGCATTCCTAAAGGACCGAAAAAGAAGCCTAATAGCGCTGCAACTCCTGCGCTTTTTTGAGTTTTAACAATAATGGTTTGTTGTGAATTTTCCATAATAATTTGGTTTTTAATATTTTTACCTACTCCAATATTTTATAGTTGACTTTTCGGCTTGCTCCCAACTTTTAGTATTATTTGAGTAAAAATACAGTAATAAATAAAGAATTCGATAAGGCTTTGCTTATCATAAACAAAGGAAAACCCTAACCAACAAAAACCTTTTTTTCTTTAGCAAGGGCAACAAGTTGTATCGTTGTTTTTGCCTCAAAATAATCTTTAAGATTTTTGATGTGATTTTCTATTGTTGCTTGACTTGTAGCTTTAAAGCCTTTTTTTGATAGGAGTTCAGGCAATTCATTTACCTTATTCCCTTCGTATAATAAACGTAGTATGTTTCTGTCCAATCTGCTAATTTGAAGTGCATCTCTATACCTTGTTAAGGTGCTATTTACACATTTGCTAAAGTGTGTGCTGCCAATAAAAACTAAATGTAAAGACAAGGCAAGTTCTTCAAGGCTTTTTCTTCCTTTAACTATATATCCATCTACGCCAATATCGTTTACTATCAAATCTAAAGTTGCAGGTTGGTTTACCATACTATACACTATTATTTTTGGATGATTCGCAAGTTTTTTTATTTGAATTAATAAATCTTCGCCTGTTTCTATTTCATATTTTTTATTTTCCGAATTGATTTGTAAATCGGTTATTAATAAATCGTATGTATG
>CAMZLV010000104.1 GCA_947311835.1 uncultured Lutibacter sp.
ATGATTTATCAGCCTCTATAAACGGATTTAAATACGCTACGGCTTTTTTCATGACGCGTGCCGATTTTACTACTTGCGGTAAAAACATTTTTCCACTTCCAAACAAATCGCCAACCACATTCATACCGTTCATCAAATAAATTTCGATTACATCTAATGGTTTTTTAGATTCTAATCGTGCGGCCTCGGCATCTTCAATAATAAAAGCATCAATACCTTTTACTAACGAATGTGTAATCCGTTCTTGAACCGATAAATTACGCCATTCTAATGCTGTTTTATCATCTACTTTTTTTACACCTTTTACGGTTTCAGCAAAGTCTAATAAGCGTTCGGTAGCATCATCTCTTCTGTCTAAAATAACATCTTCTATATGCGCTAACAAATCCTTCGGAATATTATCATACACTTCTAACATAGAAGGGTTTACAATGCCAATATTCATTCCTGCTTGAATGGCATAATACAGAAAAACGGAGTGCATTGCTTCACGAACTGTATTATTTCCTCTAAAAGAAAAAGAAACATTGCTCACACCGCCACTTACACTTGCATTGGGTAAATTTTGACGTACCCAACGTGTTGCTTCAATAAAATCAATAGCATTTTTGCGATGTTCGTCCATTCCAGTTGCAACAGGAAAAATATTTAAATCGAAAATAATATCTTCTGGTGCAAAGTTGACAATGTCAACTAATATTCTATAAGAGCGTTCTGCAATTTCGATACGCCTTTGGTAGGTATCTGCTTGCCCAACTTCGTCAAAAGCCATAATAATTACAGCAGCACCATACCGTTTTATAAGTGTTGCTTGTTTGATAAAATTTTCTTCACCTTCTTTTAATGAAATGGAATTAACAACGCATTTGCCTTGTACTACTTGTAATCCTGCCTCAATTATTTCCCATTTTGAACTGTCTATCATAATTGGAATACGGCAAATATCAGGTTCGGCAGCAATCAGGTTTAAAAAACGAATCATTGCCTGTTTTCCATCAATCAAACCATCATCCATATTAATATCTATGATTTGTGCGCCGTTTTCAACTTGATGTCTTGCAACTGCTAATGCTTCGTCAAATTTTTCTTCTTTTATTAAGCGTAAAAATTTACGAGAACCTGCTACATTGGTGCGTTCGCCTACATTGATGAAGTTTGAATTTTTATCAATAATTAAAGGTTCTAAACCTGAGAGATGTAGATATCGTTGTTCGTTGTTTGTTGTTTGTTGTTGGCTTGTCATAATTTTTTATAATAATTTATGAATCCATTCAATAATTTAACACATTTTTCTATTTGATTTAAAATTGCTATTAAATCATTTTTAGAAATATAATTTTGGTCACTTGAAAGGTATAATTGCGTTTCCAACTCATATAAAGAACCTCTAGAAATATGTAAAAATTGAATCGTGTCTTTTGAAGTTCTTCTTCCTACTCCTTCAGCAATATTTGAAGGAACAGAAACCGCACAACGTCTTATTTGACTTACAATACCGTATAATTCGTCTTTAGGAAATTTTTTAGTTAGTAAGTAAACATCATTCACTAATTTCCTAGATTCTATCCAAACATCTAATTCAGTATATTTCATTTTTTTATCTATTTTTCACCATCAACTAAAAACTAACAACAATCAACTAACTTACGAGGTCTATACTTTGCAGCAACATCTGCTATTGCTTTAATGTGCGCTGGATTTGTACCACAGCATCCGCCAATAATATTGACTAAATTCTTTTTTAAGTATTCTTCAATTTGAGTAGCCATTTCTTCTGGAGTTTCATCATATTCGCCAAAAGCGTTTGGCAAGCCTGCATTTGGATGTGCTGAAACCGCAAAACTTGTTTTGTTATGTATAGCCTCTAAATGTGGTTGTAGTAAATTAGCACCTAAAGCACAATTAAACCCTACAGAAAGTAATGGTATGTGCGAAATGGATATTAAAAAGGCTTCTGCTGTTTGTCCTGATAAGGTTCTTCCAGAGGCATCCGTAATAGTACCTGAAACCATGATTGGGATATCTATATTTTTTTCCATTTTTACTTCTTCTATGGCAAACAATGCTGCTTTTGCATTGAGTGTGTCGAATACCGTTTCTACCATTAATACATCTACGCCTCCATCAATCAAAGCCTCTGCTTGTTGTTTGTATGCAATGCGTAAATCATCAAAAGTAACGGCTCTGTATCCTGGATCATTTACATCTGGAGACATACTTGCTGTTCGGTTTGTTGGCCCTAAAGTGCCAATGACAAAACGAGGTTTGTGAGGTTCTTTTTGAGTAAATTCATCGGCTACTTTTCGTGCTATTTTTACTGATTCGAAATTGAGTTCATACACCAAATCTTCCATTTGATAATCTGCCATAGCAATGGTAGTGCTTGAAAACGTATTTGTTTCTACAAAATCGGCTCCTGCTTCAAAATATTTACTATGTATTTTAGCGATTGCTTGTGGTTGCGTAAGTGAAAGCAAATCGTTATTTCCTTTTAATAAAACAGGAAAATCTTTAAAACGTTCACCTCTAAAATCTTCTTCAGAAAATTGATAATCTTGCAACATAGTTCCCATAGCGCCATCGAGCACAAGGATTCTTTTTTGCATTTCTTGATATATTTTATTCATACTTTTTGTTATTACACAAAGATTCACAAAGAAACACGGAGGTTCTCAAAGTTTTCTCTATTTTAATGCTTGTTTTAAATCGTTGATGATATCCTTTGGATGTTCTAATCCAACAGAAATTCTAATTAATCCGTCTGTTATTCCTACTTCAAGTCTGTCTTTTTCGGCTAATTTACTATGTGTGGTACTTGCAGGATGCGTTACAATAGTTCTTGTATCGCCTAAATTTGCAGATAGAGAGCACATTTTTATAGCGTTTAAAAAAGTTCTTCCAGCATCAATACCTCCTTTTACTTCAAATGCGATGATATTACCACCTAATTTCATTTGTTTTTTGGCAATTTTGTACTGAGGATGCGATTTTAAAAAGGGATATTTTACCAAACTCACCTTCGGATGTTTTTCTAAAAATTTTGCCACTTTTTTAGCATTTTTACAATGTTTTTCAACTCTAACGGCTAAGGTTTCTAAACTTTTAGATAAAATCCACGCATTAAAAGGCGACATTGCAGGTCCTGAATTGCGTGAAAACAAATAAATTTCTTTAATTAAATCGGCTTTACCAACGGCAATTCCACCCAATACACGCCCTTGACCATCTATTAATTTTGTTGCTGAATGCACAACAATAGCTGCTCCAAATTTTATTGGTTTTTGGATATAAGGCGTTGCAAAACAGTTGTCTATTATTAAAAGTAAATTATGTTTTTTGGCTATTTTACCTAACAATTCTAAATCTAAAATATCTACTGCAGGATTTGTAGGTGTTTCGGCATATAAAATTTTTGTGTTTGGTTTGATTAAACTTTCTATTTTGTCAACTTCATTTACCTTAAAATAACTGGTTTCTATATTCCATTTAGGTAAATATTTGGT
This sequence comes from uncultured Lutibacter sp., assembly GCA_947311835.1. GTDB lineage: Bacteria > Bacteroidota > Bacteroidia > Flavobacteriales > Flavobacteriaceae > Urechidicola. The sequence continues at coordinate 3,504 of CAMZLV010000104.1, forward strand.
AAATAGCGTATGTGTAGATCCAAAAACTGAACGACA
>CAMZLV010000105.1 GCA_947311835.1 uncultured Lutibacter sp.
AATCTTGGTTGATGAAAATGTAATATTTTTCAAAAAAGGCTGTCTGAAAAGTGTTATTCTGAATGAAATGAAGAATCTTTAAAAATTATACCAACTTATTAATGGTTGATTGAGATTTTTCTACTTCGCTCAAAATGACATTATTTTCTTTTTTTTAAGTAATCTATTTTTAAAACCTTTTACCTAAAGTAAAGCCAAAATTTGGTTTTATACTTGGTAAATAAAAATTACTTTTTTCGGTAGGAATAGAACTCCATAAAGTTCTGTTAATCGATAAAGAAACATCAATAAAAAAATTTCTTTTCGATGCATATTTGTAACCAATCCCAAAACCTGCTTCAAAAGCACTGTACTTTTTATAGTCGTTGTAATTATACGAGTAATAATTATCTAAAATGCCAAAAGACTTACCGTTGCTGAATTTTATTAAAGTTTCGGCATAAAAACCTTGCGCGTATTTTTTTGAAAAATAATGACGGTAATTAAACCCAACCGAATAATTTTCTTGGTAACCTTCTAAATCCCAAAACTCACTATTATCAGGAAAAATAGAAACTCTTGCGCCAAGACTTTCAGAGTCATTTAAAAGATAGTTGTAAGATATTTCAAGTTTTTTGTAAGCGATAATATCCAAAAAATCAATTCCAATTTCATGCTTTGGTTCATTTGTTTTTTTAGGACTTTCTTTTGTTTGTTGAGCGAATAACGATGTTGTAAATAAGGTTACTAATGCAATGATTGTTAATTTAATTTGTTTCATAATACAATGATTTAAAGTTAATTATAACGCAAACCTATAATTAAATAGCACTGTAAAAACACAACAAAAGGTTAAAGAGTATTAAAATTTTCACAAAAAAAGAAACCTTAACATAAATTGTGTTAAGGTTTTAACTTTTTTAAGATAAAATAATATGTTAAAAACGGTATCCTATTGAAACTCCTCCTCTACCAACAACTTCTTCATCACTTTTACTTAACATATTTCTTCCAATACCAAGATATACTTCTGCAGCAAAGCCTCTTCTGCTAATTACTTTATAACCTGAAGAAATTCCTACGGCTAAGTCAGTATATTTTTGGTTTTCGGCAATAAAAGTACCATTATCATCGTAAAAATCTTGTTTTCCAGAATGAATCATAGTAAAAGCTTCAACAAAAAAACCTTCAGCATATTTTGGAGAAAAAAATTGGCGGTAATAAGGTGTTAAAGAAAAAGTACGGTAGTATTCTGTGTTATTATCTAAAGCAAAGAGAGTACCAACACCAAAAGATGATTCTTCATTAAGTAAACGCTCGTAACTAAAGTCAAACCATTTAAAGCCAATTAAACTAACCATATTTATTTTTAATTCGTTCCTTCCTATTTCGTAAGGAGTTGTTTCATTGGTAGTTGTGCTAGTTTTTTGTGCATACGATGAAAATGTAAGTGTAAAAAATAAGATTAAGGTAATTAGAATTGTTTTCTTCATAATAAAAATTTAAAGTAGTTATAAATGTAATTAAAGTTAATAATTGTATTAAAGTTCTCAAAAACTATGCCTAAAAATGTGCTCTTAATTGCACATTTCCTGTATGTATCGCTTTTGAAAGTTCGCTTTTTCGTCCTAAGTAGTTGAAATTCAAATCTAAATAAGTTGTTAATTTTTGTTGCCATAGCACACTCCAAGTAAAATTATTTCCTGCTTGTAAGCCTTCTAACATTTGATATGCTATTGGCGAATTTTGATTTCCTGTAAAATTATTTATAAAAAAATTAAATTGCGTACTAAAAGACATTCCTTCTTTAGATGCTGTTTTATATGCGACACCTAATTTATGCGCTTCTAAATTTTCTAAATTTCCAATACTATTTTCTTTAATTTTAAATTCATAAAACAAGTCAAAAGCACTGTTTTGATTGCGTATATATGATATTTTAGGGTTTATCGTTTTGTTATTCAATTTATAATTGCGACTGCTATAATTTTCTGAACTATTGTTGTTTGATGAAACACTTGCTTTTATATCCATTAACCAAAATTTATCAATTTTATGACTAAATTGCAATTGATGTTGTTTTATATTGTTTTCAATATTATCAATAGCAAAACTGGTTTTATTCCTTGCGTTAATATAATTGTAAGTAGTTGAAAAATACTGCTTACCTCTGTTTAAAAACAAACTGTTTTTTAAATTATAATTCAGTGCCAACAAATTGTTTGTATTAATATTAAACGGATTCAAATTAAAAAAATTGTCAATTCGCTTTTGCTTATTGTCTATCAAAACAAAAAATTGGTTTTGAAAATGAGATAAGGTCTTTTTTAACCTATTTTTATTACTCCATTGTTGTAAGTTAATATTTACTACTTGACTAAATTTTGTTTGATAGGTTTGAATATAATTAATTGTTGGCAATGCTATTCTTAAAAACGTTGCTTGATCTTGAAATTGAGCGATTTCAAATTCATTTATTTCTTGTATTCCATTGTTATTATAATCATTCCAAGCATAAAAACCTTGTCCTGACTCTACTTCAATATAAGTAAATTCTTGTTGTGGTAAATTACCAGAAATTGTTTCGTAAGCAGTATTTAATCTGACTATTTTATTAAACAATTGTTGATTATAAAGCAGTCTTGAATTTAATGATTTTGTGTTATCAAAATCTATATTTTCAACCGTTCTATAATTGGCATATATTGATAATTTACTATTTTCACTTTGAATTAATTGAGAATTTACAAAATACGTTTTAGCATTATCTACACGCTTTAAAGTGTTGACTTTTACACTGTCGTTTGCTCTAATATTTGCGCCTATTTCAACAAAAACTTTTGTAGAATCGCCAACACCAATATAAGCTTCATAATCATTGAATTTTTGACTTAAATCAGATAGGTTTTGTGTTAGAATTACGGTGCGTTTATTGTTTTCGGTAGTAATTTTAGTTCCAATCCAACTTTTGTTAAAAGTATATTTTGAATCAAAAAATAATCGTGAAAATGTGTTTTTTTCTTCCGATGTTTTGCTATTAAGAAGACTGCTTAAAAAATCAATTTTTAGGTTGTTTAACTGCAAATTAGTTTTAATACTATGACGATTTCCTTCAAATGAATTGCTTAACTTTAAACGTTCAAAATTATATGAAATTTTACCTTTTTTTTCATTTGAAAAATCAAGTGTCGTGTTTACTAATTGTTGATTTTCAGTGCTATTTAAAATGTTCCAATCTCTATTAAATTCAATGTTTCTAAAACGCTCTATACTTTTAAAATTTTTAGAAATAGATTCAAAATTAAAACTACTATTTAAATCCCAATTTTTATCAATTAACAATTGTTTCCAACTAATTTTTGATGCAATTCCATCATTTTTATCATTATCAATAGTTGAAAATAGATTTTTATCATTTTGACTTAATGCTAATTCTGCATCAATTGAAGTTTTTTTAGAAGGATTATAGGTTGAGTTAAAAATAGCAAGTTGCGATTTGTTTGGTGCAATTAACTGAATGGTAGGATTGTAATCACCTAAATTTACACCAACATATTCAAATATTTTTCCTGTTGCAATTGTATTACTTAAGATGTAATCACCTTGATTTTGACCAACATTTGAAAAACTTACAGCAAACAATTCATCATCAGGATTGGTAGAGTAAACAAAGACTTCTTGAACTCCAATAAAGTCTTTTTTATACAAAATTTTATTTTCGTCAAAAGCACTTTGAATAGCGCTTGGAGCAATCATTAATTGAGTGTCATTTCCTGCATTTAGGAGTATTAACTTTTGCGCATCAGATACGTTTTGTTGCAACGGTTGGTTTTTAGAATCGGATTCAAGATAAAAAGAACCGCCTATTTTTAATTTTTCACTTTCATACTGAGCGCCATTATGCGTTATAAAACGCGTGTAATTTCTATCGGAAAATTGAAAATCTACTGAAATTCTCATATTCGCATTGATAGGAAACGTAGGTGTAAATGTAATTTCGGCAGTGTTATAATCAATGATATAATCTTGATTTTCACCTCTTTTTAGCGGTATTCCGTTTACATAAACCGTTTCACTTCCAGAAATGATGATAATATATTGTTCATTATTTGGTCCAAACAACCGATAAGGGCCTTGATTGCTTTCTTGACCAATAAAAGTATAATTGGTAAATTTTCCTCTAACTAAAGCGCCTGAACTAAAAATAGAAGTTTTAGATTCATTACCATCTATCGTTGCATCAATCGAAATTCCTGCAACTTTTTTAGTGAAATTTCCAAAATAAGAATTGTTGTTTTTTAAATTGATATCTCCTGCTTTCAAACTCCATTTATCACTAAATAGTTCTATAAAAACACGGTCAAATTCATTTAATTTTTGTGTATATCCATTTTCTTGTATCGGAATACTAGTATCTGTAATAGAGGCGCGAAGTGTAACTTTGTCTGATAATTTTCCTGAAATTTGTAAATCTAAAGTTGAATTTAAAACCGCATTTTGATTGTTTCCAACGGTAAATCCTCGACTGATATTTCCTGTAGTATTTAAGCCGTCAAAAGGCTTGAAATAATTGTTTCTTGTATTGGTTTGAAGTGAATATAATGGTGCGTTTTTGGTTGGATTTTCTATAATTAATTTCTTATCAAATTTAAAATAGGTTTTGGTTAAAAATTCTGGATACGCATAATATTCTACTTCAATAATAGGAAATTTATCTTTATCAATAACTAATAGCGATTTACCAAAATCAATGGAATAGTGTGTTGAGTCTATAACTGTTTTATTGGTGTTTAAAACCTTAAAATAAAACGGATTAATACTTACAGAATCTATTAAAACAGAATCTTTTTGAACTTTAAATATTTTACTACGAAAGTTTTTTGAGCCAATTTGCGCCTGAGCAAAAACTCCAAATAAAAACAAGATGATTAGTAAAACTTTCTTCATTAAATTATTTAACGATTGAATAACAAAAATAGTTTAAATAAGTTAATGTCATTCTTGATAAAATATCCATCGCCCTGCGATTAAAATAACGACTGCTGTTTTACGCCACTTTCGTGTTCAAGCAACCATTTTTTACGCCATAATCCTCCTGCATATCCTGTTAGTGAACCATCAGAACCAATAACGCGATGGCATGGAATGACAATCCAAATAGGATTTTTACCATTTGCTGATGCTACTGCTCTAATTGCTTTTGAATTGCCTAACTGACTGCTCTGCTTTAAATAACTTGTTGTTTTTCCAAAAGGAATTTCTAACAATCCATTCCACACTTTTTTCTGAAATTCTGTGCCTTGTGGATTTAATTTCAAATTAAATTCTTTGCGAGTTCCATTAAAATATTCTTCTAATTGTGTAACGCAGTTTATTATAGCGACACATGTTGTCGCTTCGAGTTCAGTCGATAAGTCATCATCAGTAACTGAAATAGATTGAATTCCATCATGATTACCAACAATTTTTGCTATTCCAATTGGTGTTTTGTAGTATGCAGTTTGGTTAGAATCCAAAAACGTCTTTTGAATTTTGAGTAGTAATACTTGCAACTTCTTCAGTTGTTATTTCGTAAATTTCTGATAGTTTTTCTACAACTTTGGTAATATAACTACTTTCGTTACGCTTTCCTCTAAATGGTGTTGGAGCCAAATAAGGCGAATCAGTTTCTAAAACGATGTTTTCAATCGCTATTTCATTCAAAAACTGGTCAATTTTCCCGTTTTTAAACGTTACAACACCTCCAATTCCGAGTTTCATATTGTATGAAATGGCTTGTTTTGCTTGTTCTAAAGTTCCTGTAAAACAGTGAAAAATTCCGAAGAGTTTGTCATCTTTTTCTTCTTCTAATATTTCAAATATTTCATCAAAAGCATCACGACAATGTATGATTATTGGTAAGTTTTTTTCTTTTGCCCAACGTATTTGCGTTCTAAATGCTTCTTGTTGTTGTTTTAAAAATGATTTATCCCAATACAAATCAATTCCTATTTCACCAATAGCACAAAAACTGCGTTTATCAAGCATCTCTTTAACGTGTCCCAATTCGTATTCAATAGTTTCTTTTACAGAAGTTGGATGTAATCCCATCATCAAAAATACATTTTCTGGATAGTTTTTTTCCAAATCAAGCATTGCATCTGTATAAGCAGCGTCAATCGCTGGAATAAAAAAACGAGAAATTCCTGCATCAAAAGCGCGTTGCATCATTTCTGCTCTATCTTCATCAAATTGTGAACTGTATAAATGTGTATGTGTATCGGTAATAGTCATTGATAATTAATTACTTTTGACAAAAATAATAGGTTATTCTATATTTAAAGGAATAAAATCAAATTTATTAACCTCTCGACTGCACTCGAGGAGACAATATGAATTTTTTTGTATGGTCGAGCGCAATCGAGACCTCAATTATTAACTTAATGATAAGTCTAAAAAGCATCCTTAGTAAAAAAGGATATGTAAAAATAAAATTAAAAAAAACGAGTACAAATCACTTTGAAGTAAAAGCCAAAATAAATGGTATAAAAGGACGATTTATTTTAGATACAGGTGCTTCAAATTCATGTGTTGGTTTAGAGATGATTTCTCATTTTAAATTGGATGCAAAAGAATCAAAAATTAAGGCTGCAGGCGCAGGTTCTTCTGAAATGGAAACACAGCAATCAACTAAAAACACACTTAAAATTGGTGATTGGAAGTATCATAACCTACATTTAGTATTGTTTGACTTATCGCATGTAAATACTGCCTTAAAAAATCACGGCGCAAAAACGGTTGAAGGAATTATTGGTGCTGATGTTTTAGAAAAAGGAGAGGCTATTATAGATTATAAAAAGAAACGCTTGTATTTAAAGAAATTGATTTATAAATTTTAAAATACAAATCGCGATTAAACAAAAGAGGCTGTCTAAAAAGTTTTATATTTTGTCATTTTGAGCGCAGTCGAAAAATCTCAATTATGTGATAACGAACTGATTATCATTTTTAAAGATTCTTCATTTTATTCAGAATGACACTTTTCAGACAGCCTCTTAATAGTTATAAGCCAAAATATTTGACTACATTTCTAATGCTTTCTTAGGATTGTTATCCATTAAAATTTCAACTGGATTTTCTAATGCTTCTTTAACTGCTACTAAGAATCCAACAGACTCACGTCCGTCAATAATTCTATGGTCATACGATAAAGCAACATACATAATTGGTTGAATAACTACTTCACCATTTACAGCCATAGGACGATTTACAATATTGTGCATTCCTAAAATTCCACTTTGCGGCGGATTAATAATTGGTGTTGATAGCATTGATCCAAATACACCTCCATTTGTAATAGTAAACGTTCCTCCTGTCATTTCATCAATAGTTATTTGTCCATCACGAGCACGGATTGCCAAGCGTTTTACTTCGCTTTCTACGCCTCTAAATGATAGGTTTTCTGCATTTCTAATTACAGGAACCATTAGCCCTTTTGGACCTGATACGGCAATTGAAATATCTTGGAAATCATGTGAAATTTTAAAATCACCATCTATCATTGAGTTTACATCAGGATACATTTGTAATGCTCTTACAACTGCTTTTGTAAAGAAACTCATAAATCCTAAACTTACGCCGTGTTTTGCTTTAAAATCTTCTTTGTATTCTTTACGAAGGTCAAAAATTGGTTGCATGTTTACTTCATTAAATGTAGTTAACATAGCAGTTTCATTTTTCACTGCAACTAAACGTTGTGCTACTTTACGGCGCAACATTGATAGTTTTTTTCGTTCACTACCTCGAGCGCCTCCTGTTGTAGGAGTTCCCATACTTGGTACTGCTTTAATAGCATCTTCTTTGGTTACTCTTCCGTCTTTTCCTGTTCCTTTTATAGTAGTAGCATCAATGTTTTTTTCTGCTAATATTTTTTTAGCAGCAGGAGATGCAGATCCAGTCGCATAAGAAGTTTGAGGAGTTGGGCTTTGAGTTAAAGGTTTTGATTCTTCTTTCACCTTTTGACTCTCTTCTTTTGCCTCAGTTGATCCTTCAGGTTTTTTAGCATCCATATCAATTAAACAAACTACTGCGCCTACTGCTACAGCATCACCTTCTTCGGCTTTTAAAGTAATAATTCCACTTTCTTCGGCAGGTAATTCTAAGGTTGCTTTGTCAGAATCTACTTCAGCAATTGCTTGGTCTTTTTCTACATAGTCTCCATCTTCAACTAACCATTGTGCTATTTCTACTTCGGTTATTGATTCTCCTGGAGAAGGAACTTTCATTTCTAAAATCATGATACTATTTTTTATTTTATTTGGTGATGGTGTTAAATACACTATCTATAACTCTTTTTTGTCTCCTTTTATCTCTTGTACTTGATCCTGGAGCAGGAACAGATGCGTATGGTCTTGATGCAACTTCAAGTTTTACGATATCAAATCGTTGTAATAAATACGGCCAAGCACCCATATTTTTAGGTTCTTCTTGCGCCCAAACGTATTTGGTTACATTTGGATATTTTTTAATTATTGCTTGTATTTTTTCTGTATGTAAAGGGAATAATTGTTCTAATCGTATTAACGCAATATCTTCTCTTTCTAATTTTTCTCTTTCTGCTTCTAAATCATAATAGAATTTACCTGTACAAAATACCATTTTTGTAACTTTTTCTGGATTAATGGTATCGTCTATTACTTCTTGAAAAGTTCCGTTAGCAAGTTCTTTTATTGAAGAAACTGCTTTTGGATGACGCAACAAACTTTTAGGTGTAAATACTACTAATGGTTTTCTAAAGTCACGTTTCATTTGACGGCGCAATAAGTGAAAGAAGTTTGCAGGTGTCGTACAATCTGCTACTATCATATTGTCATTTCCACAGAGTTGTAGATATCGTTCCATACGTGCTGATGAATGCTCAGAACCTTGACTTTCATAACCGTGTGGTAATAAAACTACAATTCCGTTTTGCATTTTCCATTTATCTTCAGCTGCTGATAAGTATTGGTCAAAAATAATTTGAGCACCATTACTAAAATCACCAAATTGTGCTTCCCAAATGGTTAGTGTATTAGGATTTGCCATTGCATATCCATAATCAAAACCAAGTACGGCATATTCTGATAATAAAGAGTTGTAAATACGCATTTGCCCTTTATTATTTTTATTGGTGTTTAATAAGTTTATTCTTTCTTCTGATATTTCATCTCTTAAAATAGCATGACGATGGCTAAACGTTCCTCTTTCTACATCTTGACCAGAAATACGAATATCATGTCCTTCTTCTAACAAACTTCCGTAGGCAAGAGTTTCTGCCATTCCCCAATCCAAAGTATCTGTTTCAAACACCATTTTTTCTCTTCCTTTTAAAATTCGTTCGGCTTTACGAACAAATTTAACATTCTCAGGAACTGTAGAAACAATCTTTGCTATGTTTTTTAATCGTTTTTCATCATACGAACTATCAACAGGCTTTAGCATTCCTTCTAATTGTTGACGTTCAAAATCAGACCAACGTTCCTGCATAAATTCACGAACTTTTGATGATTTTGATGCTTTTGATTTTGCATATTCTTTTTCTAAATATGTTTTAAAATCGGCAACTATATTTTTATAATATGCTTGCTCGATAGAACCTTCTGCTATTAGTTTATCAGAATATATTTTTAATGGATTATTATGTTTTGCTATGTTTTTGTATAGTTTGGGTTGTGTAAAACGAGGTTCGTCACCTTCGTTATGACCGTATTTTCGGTATCCTAATAAATCAATATAAACGTCTTTTTTATATTTCATTCTATAGTCTAATGCCATTTTTACAGCATGAACTACAGCTTCTGTATCGTCAGCATTAACGTGTAATACTGGTGATAAGGTTACTTTTGCAACATCCGTACAATAAATACTTGAACGTGCGTCTAAGTAGTTGGTAGTAAATCCAATTTGATTATTTACAACTATATGTATCGTTCCTCCAGTTTTGTAACCATTTAATTGACTCATTTGTGTAACTTCATATACAACTCCTTGTCCTGATATTGCAGCATCTCCATGAACAATGATTGGTAGTATTTTAGAGTCGTCTCCATTATAATCTTTGTCAATTTTAGCGCGTGTAATCCCTTCTGCAACTGAGGCTACTGTTTCTAAATGCGATGGATTTGGTACTAAATTCATTTTTATTGATTTCCCGTTTTGATAGGTTTTATCAAGGGTTAAACCAAGATGGTATTTTACATCACCATCAATATTTTGATCTTCAAAATCTTTTCCTTCAAATTCGCTAAACAGTTCGTGAAGTGGTTTTCTAAAAACATTTACTAATGTGCTTAATCGACCTCTATGTGCCATTCCTAATACACACTCTTTAACGCCATAATCTTCAACAGCATTAAAAAGCGCAACGCTAATTGCAGGAATAAGTGACTCGCCTCCTTCTAATGAAAAGCGTTTTTGTCCTACATATTTAATTTGCAAAAAACTTTCAAAAGTAACCGCATGATTTAGTTTAGAAAGCAAATATTTTTTTGATTCGATTGAAAAATTACCGTGATTATCGTTTTCGTTTAATTGATTTTGCCACCATTTTATAACCTCAGGATTTCTAATATACATATATTCAACACCTATTGATTCGCAGTATATTGCTTCAAGATGTTTAATTATATTTTTTAAGGTTGTTCCTCCTAATCCTAGTATTTCTCCTGCGTTAAAAACAGTGTCTAAATCGTCTTTTGATAGTCCGAAATTTTCGATGTCAAGTGTTGGTGTGTATTGTCTTCTAGTTCTTACAGGATTTGTTTTAGTAAATAAGTGACCACGTGTTCTGTAACCATTAATTAGTTCAATAACTTTAAACTCTTTATGTACTTGTTGTGGGATTTCTACGCTTATTTCTTCATCTGTAAGGCTATAGTTTTCGTTAGCCAAATCATATCCTTGAAAAAAACTTCTCCAACTTGGTTCTACAGCATCAGGATTTATTAGGTATTGGTCATACAAATCAGCAATAAAACCTGAATGTGCGGCATTTAAAAATGAAAATCTATCCATATTTTTTTTTCGTAGTGAAATGTTTTAAATTAAAACTAGCACAAAAATACAATTTTTACTAAATATGGCTCTATTTTTATAAATGTATTTGCAAGTAGTATTGTCTGCTAAAAAAAACAATACGTTCTACATATTCAAAAGTAAGGTTTCCTATTTGTAAAAAACAATTAAACCAATGTTATACAAAGCCTTAAAATGTTATTATGCCTTTAACTGATTTATTTGTGCAATTTTTTTAAATTTTTATTTGGCAGTAGTATAAAAACATTTATATTTGCACTCGCAAAACGAATAATGTCGTTTTACACTCCTCCTTAGCTCAGTTGGTTAGAGCATCTGACTGTTAATCAGAGGGTCCTAGGTTCGAGCCCTAGAGGAGGAGCAAGATAAACAAAGCCTTTACAGTAATGTAGAGGCTTTCTTGTTTTTACACCAGTACAACATATGTATAACACAAGTTGTTGTTTTTTATTATTTTTGAATAAAATTAAAACTAAAAAAATGGAAAGCAAAATAGTCTACTTAGCACAATACATCAATAAAAAACAAAATGAAATTGGTGATTACATCAACAATACGATTCTCGTAAGCGATAATTCCGTAATAAATTTTTTAACGAAGATTCTTTTTCTTATAGGATGTTTTATTGCGTTTATGAATTCTGAATATCAATTATCTTGTTTAATTTTATTTGTGTTAGGATACCCTTTTTTTGGTTATTGTGGTTTAAAAGGAATGCATTTAAAAAAAGAACTTTTAAAAATCCAAAAGAATAATATTTTTGGAACCTCATTGAAATCTTTCAACCAACGATTTTTAAATTTTGAATCTATAGTTGAAACTGAACAAGATGTAAATAATTTAAAAAAAATCATTAAAGGAAATGATATAAAAGAGAAAATAAATATTATTACTTCTAATAAAAGTAAGAAAGCTGCAAATTATCAAATGTTTTTTACTGTTATAGACAATATTCCTAAAAATGGAATTTCAAAATTTTCCCCAAAAGATTTATTAAGTTTGGTTAAAAATAACTTTTTAATGGCAGGAGAACCTATAAATGATGGCAGTTTTATCACATCTTTTTCAACATGGAAACGTGAAAGTAGCGAAAAGAAACTAACTGAAAGAAAGTTGTTGATTAAAAATACATTTTATAATAATTAAATATAGATTAATTATACGTTAGTTGATTTAACGTATTGTTTATGTGATGTTTAGTATCATATGTTTGCCATTCAATGTGGATGGCCATTCACTTATTTTTTAATTCAAAACCATGAAATTATGAGTAAGGAAAACAGTATGATTGAGATTTTAACAGATATTAAAAGTCTATTATCTCACAACAAAAAAGTATTAAATGTAGATGATTTAGTAAGCTATACAGGCTTGTCTAAAAGCAAGATATATAAGTTGTCTATGCTAAAATTAATCCCCACAGGATCTAACAAACACATTCGTCAAAAGTTTTTTAATAAAGAGGCTATTGATGAATGGCTATTAGGAACCCCTAATGTATCTGATGAGTTTTTAGAACAACAACTCAACGCACAACTACTTAAAAATAAAAAAGCGTAAAAGTCTTCACCTTTCACGCATTTCAAAAAATTCTATTAATCTTAGTCTGTACGCAAAGATACAGATTTTATTTCAAAATCTATATGAATAAAATACCATATATAAGAATAGGTACGACCTATTTTAAAATAGTTAAAAGACCAGCTATAAACGGAAGGTTTATCGAAAGTTTAGCAAAATGGGATGTAAATACAATAATTCGAGATCACGGTAGAAAATATCTTGAAAAAATTGATTGCTTTGATGGAAGTATATGTTATCCTGATCATATTAATTATAAAAAGAAAATTTTTGGTTTTTACAACACATATTCTCCCCTTTTGCACAAACCTCAAAAGGGAGAAATAAAAAATACATTAGCCTTTTTTAAACATATTTTCGGAAAACAATATAAGTTAGGATTGGATTATTTCAAATTACTTTATGAAAAACCAGATCAGATACTTCCTGTACTTTGTTTGGTTTCCAAAGAGAGGTCAACAGGAAAGAGTTCTTTTTTAAAATACTTAAAAGAAGTTTTTGGACTAAATATGAGTTATTTAGACACTCATTCTCTTAATAGTAATTTCAATTTAGATTGGGGAAACAAATTGTTGTTAGGTATGGATGAAGCTTTCTTTCAAAAAGAAGAAATTACCGAAAAAATAAAGTACCTCGCAACAAGTAATAAGAACAAAATCGAGGCTAAAGGAAAAGAACGGATAGAGGTTGATTTCTTCGGGAAATTTGTTATGTGTAGTAATAAAGAGGATTCGTTCATAAAGATTGATGCAGATTCTACACGATTTTGGGTAATTAAGGTTCCGAAAATTGAACATGAAGACGTTTCTTTTTTAGAAAAACTTACTACAGAAATACCACACTTTCTAAACTTTATATTGAATAGAGAATTTGCTAGTGAAAGAAAAACAAGAATGTGGTTTACTGCAAAACAACTTGAAACACCTGCATTAAAAAAGTTAATGAATAACAATCGAAATAGGGTTGAGAAAGAACTCGTTATTTTAATGATTAGCGTGATGGATAGGCACGAGCTTAATGAACTTCAATTTGTGCCATTAGACCTTGTAAATGCATTGAGTAGAACTCGAATTAAAACTGACCAAACTCAAATTAGGAGACTATTAAAAAAGGAATGGAAATTAACCAACCAAAAAAACACACTGAGTTATAGGAAATTCCTGATTTTAACAGATGGTGAAATTATCTTAACAGAAAGTTTAGGGCGCTATTTTACTATAACTAGAAAATATATTTCCGATAATTTTGATGAATCGATGACAGACTAATATATATACTTTATAAAGTTAGTAATAATAAGGCTTAAGCCCTCTCATCGTTTTCTCATCATTTGCTCATCAGTTTTAGAAGTGATGAGAGGTTTTGCACTAAAAAAAACAAAAATGATGAATTGATGAGGAAACGATGAGGCTTGAATCTCAATGATAGAAAAGACTGAAAGCCTTTTCTCATCAATTCATCATTTTTTTATAAAAAAACAACACCCTATGCAACAAAGAAGAATTAGCTGTGAAACAGCAAATAAATTAGATTTATTAAATGTACTTAAAAATTTGGGTTTTCATCCTGCAAAGGAGAGTGAAAAAGAGGCTTGGTATTTAAACCCTTTTAAGCCAGAAAAGACTCCATCTTTTAAAATATCTAAACAGAAGAATGTTTGGTATTGTTTTTCTGATGGTGTTGGCGGTACTGTGATTGATTTTGTTATGAAATTAAAATCATTTACGATACTAGAAGCGCTTGATTTTCTTTCAAATGATTTATTGTTTTTTTCTTTTCAACAGCAACAAATTATTGTTGAGAGTAAAAAATCATATGAAATTCAGAAGATTACAAATCTTGAAAATCCTGCATTGTTAAAGTATATTTTAGAAAGAAAAATATCTATATCGATCGCTCAGAAATATTGTCAAGAAATTCATTACAGTGTTGGTCAAAAATACTATTTAGCTATTGCATTTAAAAATAGATTAGGAGGCTATGAAGTAAGAAATAAAAATTTCAAAGGATGCTTAGGGAAGAAAGATATCACAACAATTTTCAACCAATCAAAAACAGTTTCAATTTTTGAATCTTGGTCTGATTTTCTTTCTTATTTGACTTTAAAAAAAGAAATGCCTGAAGAAAATTTTATCATTTTAAATTCTACAGCAATGGTAAAAAAGGCGTCAGAAATATTAAAAAATTATTCTAAAATTAAAACCTTTTTAGATAATGACAATGCAGGAGATAAAGCCTACAATTTTCTTAAAGAGAATTATAATAATGAAATTTTAGACAATAGAATACACTATAAGAACTACAATGATTTGAATGAATTCTTAATCGCCAAAAAATTACCGTGATGATGCTTTGCCAGTCGTGTTTTTAAATCCTGTTTAGTACCTACTTCGTGCACTAAACAGAATTTAAAAACGCCTGGCTTATTCACAAGAAAAATGTTCATAAGAAAAAAAATAAAATTAATTATGATTAATAATAATAAAGTAAAGACGGTCTTTTATATCAATAAAGAAGATAAAGATTTGGTTAAAAGTCAATGTGATTTATTACAAATAAAACCTTCATTTTTTATTAGAAATGCAGTTTTAGAAAAACTAAAGAAACCTGTTTTTGAGGTTGAATGTGTAAAAATTGACACTAAAATTTATATCTCTCAACTAATGAAAATAGGAGTTAATTTAAATCAAATTGCAAAAAAATTAAATTCAAATGCAAAATTTATGATTGCAGATCAAAAAGAAGTTTTAGATAATATAAAACTTATAACAGAGCATATTTTAGAAATCAAATCACAATTATAATTATGGGAGGTAACAATGAAATTATTTTTAAAATGATGCAAAATGTATCGGATAAATTAGATGATATTTCAAGTAAAATTAATCAAAAGAAAGATTCAAAAATTGAGAATGAATCTATTTTAAAAATTTCTGAGAGGATTATTTCACATCAACAAATTATAGGAAATCAAATTAAAAATGTAAAACGAGATTTAGAAATGAAAATAGATAGTACTAAGCCAACCATCAACAACAATGAAAAGAAAGAATATATACTGTTTGGTAAAGACACTCCTTTTACCTCTAAATTTTTGCTTGTATTGATCGCTGTAATTATGGTGTTATCCTATAGTTTCAAATACCTACCTAATTATCTACATGAAAAAAGTGAAGTAAAATCTGAAAGAGATTCTTATAAAATGTTTTATGAGTATGTTTATTTAGATGCTTTTTCAGAGAATAATAAGATCCCATACAATTTAACTAATTTGATTACTAAGATCAAAAAAAAAGATACCGTATTTGTAAAACATTTCAATAAATTACATAAAAAGTACCGTAAAGAAATGAAAAAACAAGAGTTAATAGATCAATTAAATCAGTTAAAATGATTGCAAAAATTCAGAGTATAAGTTATACTCAAAACGCATTAAACTACTGTGAACGAGGAGGGGAGATTTTATTTTCAAATGAATGTATTGGCAATGCGGATGACATTTACAAACAAATGAAATTCAAAGAACGCTTAAATGACAGATGTCACAAGAATACATTTCATGCAAAAATCAGAATAGCACCGCAAGATAAAGGTAAGTTGAGCACTCAAAATTGGATTGATATTTCTCAATCATATGCAAAGAAAATTGGATTTAAAAATAATGCTTTTGCAGTTTATATACATGAAGAAAATACAGATAAAGAGCACATACATATTGTGGCGACAAGAATTATGGAAAATAATTTAGCCGTTTCAGATAGTTATACACATTATAAAAATATGGATTTCTGTAGAGAAATTGAAAAGAAATACAGACTGAGACAAGTAGAGCGAAAACTTGAAACTTTTAGAAAAAATCGAGAATTTATTTCGAGTGATAAAAAATCTATAGATATGAAAGAGCACATTTATGCTGCTATTGATATTTCAGATAGTGTAGAAGATGTTATTTTTCATCTTCAAAACCACAATATTAAAGTTAAATTGGGAAGAGGTATAACATTTACTGATGAAAACGGAATTAAAAAAAAGGGCTCTCAAATAGATAGAAAATTATCTCTTTCTGGAATTAAAAAAATGCTCAATTATGAGCATCAAGAAAAAGAAAAACAAAAGATTAAAACTTTTAAAAAACTACGGTTTTGAAAAAGAAAATAGCAAGAAAAAAAAGTTGCATTTGCTAGTTGAATCTACATTCTGTAATTTTATGTTGAAATTCAGGTTAAAATACAAATAAAAGTTTATTTTTAAAGAAAAAAGATATGATAACAATTGACGAAAAATTATATATTACTAAAGAGGTAAACAACATTATTATAAGTTATTCAAAATCAGTAGTTATAAGGAAACTGCTATTAACATTTTCTTTTGAAGAGGGTAGCAATAACAAAACCATCTCTCCTCTTTTGGAAAATGCAAATTTTTGTAACGGAGATCTAAATCCAGATATAGAATTTGAACTATTCGAGTTTATTCATCCCTTTTTAAAGGAGTTAAATAAAAATGATACTACAGCTTTATATTTTTGGACAATAAACAACCTATACCTAAATTATCTTGAAGTATTAGAGCATACTGATGATGAAAATTTTCATGAAAATGATTCTGATAAAGTCTTCTATTTCAAGTTTGGTAGAGCGCTTGCACATAAAATATATGACCCAGAATCTACAGCGTTAGATGATGAACTTTATGAAGAATTAAAAACCTTACTAATTTCTTATGCATCAGAATTTGATCTCTCATTAATAGACAAGTACACCAAATATGATGTTTTGGAGATGATTGAAAGGTATTGTGAATAAAAAAATAAAAGAAATGAAACAAACAATAACAACAGTAGAGGGAACTAGTAACAGTAATACTTGTTTAATTTGCGACACAACATATTCTGTTGGAAAGCCGATACTCCCACAACCTAAATGTAAATGTGGAAACATCAGTTTTTTCGACATAACACCACATTATGTTCGAATAGGCATTAATTGGCTCTTTTTAAAAGTTGAAAACAAGAATAATTGGAAAGAAATTACTCTAAACGAAATTAAAAAATACGGAGAACCTCAAAATCTTGTTGAAAACCCTAAAGAAAATAGTGCTGATTTTTTATTGAGCAATTGCATATATGAGAATTCAAGAACTTAACTCAGCAAAATTATATTTGTAAAACGCTACATTTATATAAATATAGAATACTTCAATTGTATATCAATTCGTTTCGCTATTTTTAAACTTTTAAAATTACAAAACCAAATAAATGTCAGAAGAACAAAAAAGAGCATTGCAAAAGCAATTATGGGCTATTGCCAATTTATTAAGAGGTAAGATGGATGCAGATGATTATAGAAACTACATATTAGGTTTTATATTTTTCAAATACTTATCCGAAAAACTACACATTTATGCTGATGTAATATTAAAACCAGATAATTTAACATATGTAGAAATAGATGAAAATTTAGAGAGTAACAAAGTATTTATAGATGCAATCAAAAAAGCCTGTGTAAAGAATTTAGGGTACTTTTTAAAACCAAGTGAACTCTTTACTTCTATTGCTCAAAAAGGAAGCAACATTGCAGGTGTAGAAACCAATGATAATGATGAGGCAACTCAGTTTTTTATTATAAAAGACTTAGAACGTATTTTGATTAATATAGAGCAAAGTACAATGGGTACAGAATCAGAAGATGATTTTATACGCTTGTTTGAAGATTTAGATTTAACTTCTTCTAAATTAGGTAATACAACTAAAGCAAAAAATGAAATTATTGCTAAAATAATAGCACATTTAGATGAAATTGATTTTCAGTTAAAAGATTCCGAAAGTGATTTGTTAGGCGATGCTTACGAGTATTTAATTGGCGAGTTTGCATCAAAAGCAGGTAAAAAAGCAGGAGAATTTTACACACCTCAAGAAGTATCAACCATATTAGCAAAAATTGTAACTACTCGTAAAAAACGAATAAAATCAGTATATGATCCAACGTGTGGTAGTGGTTCGCTATTATTACGTGTTGCTAGAGAAGTAGAAGATGTTGGGATGTTCTACGGTCAAGAATTAAATCGTACTACCTACAATTTAGCACGTATGAATATGATACTGCACGATGTGCATTTTTCAGAATTTGATATTAAGCAAGAAGATACATTAGAAGAACCACAGCATATAGATTTAAGGGCAGAAGCAATTGTAGCAAACCCACCATTTTCTGCTAATTGGTCTGCAAGTGGTTCATTTAGTACAGATGATAGATTTAGCCAATACGGTAAATTAGCACCTAAAAGTAAAGCAGATTTTGCATTTGTACAACATATGGTACATCATTTAGACGAAAACGGTATTATGGCAACCGTATTACCACACGGTGTATTGTTTAGAGGTTCTTCAGAAGCACATATAAGACGATATTTAATAGAAGACCGTAATTATATTGATGCAGTTATTGGTTTGCCAGCAAACATCTTTTTTGGTACAGGAATACCAACCTGTATTTTGGTAATTAAAAAATGTAGAGAGGTTAATGAAGATGTATTATTTATTGATGCAAGTAAGCATTTTGAAAAACAAGGTAAAGACAATAAACTACTACCAAAACATATAGATGCTATTGTAGATACCTATACAAATAGAAAAGTAATAGATAAATACAGTTATAGAGCAACATTACAAGAAATTGCAGATAACGATTACAACCTAAACATACCACGCTATGTAGATACCTTTGAAGAAGAAGAACCGATTGATATAAATGCTGTTGCTGATGAAATAAAAGCGTTAGATATTAAAATTGTAGAAACAGATAAACGCATTACAGATTTTTGTAAGCAGTTAAACATTAAAACACCTTTTTAA
>CAMZLV010000106.1 GCA_947311835.1 uncultured Lutibacter sp.
AGTCAACAAGATTTTAGTATTTTAGGTAATGTAAAAAGACCATATATTAAGAATTTAATTACTTCAAAGTTTGACTTATTAATAAATTTAACCAAAGAAAATCTATTCTTAGATGCATTTGCATCGAAGTCAAAAGCAGCATTTAAAGTTGGTTTTTATAATGAAGAAATCCAAATTTATAACTTTATGATAGATACAGATATCAATGATATTCCAACTTTCATGTCTGAATCAAAAAAATATTTACAAATTTTAAACAAATTATAAATGAATCGATTTATAGGAACAGGAGTAGCGTTAGTAACGCCATTCAAAGAAGATAAATCAATTGATTTTGATGCCTTAGAACGATTAGTTAATTATCAAATTAAAAATGGAGTTGATTATCTTGTAGTACTTGGTACAACAGCCGAAACAGTAACGCTAACTATTGACGAACAAGAACAAGTAAAGCGTAAGGTAGTCGTAGCAAATAATGGTCGATTGCCATTGGTTTTAGGAGTAGGAAGTAATAATACGATGGCTGTTGTTGAGGTTTTGAAAAATTCGGATTTATCAGGCTTTGATGCTATTTTATCCGTTTCACCATATTACAATAAACCATCTCAAGAAGGAATTTATCAGCATTTTAAAGCGATTGCAGAAGCAAGTCCGTTGCCAATAATTTTGTATAATGTTCCAAGTCGTACGGCTCAAAATATGGAGCCTAAAACTGTTGTCAAATTAGCAAATGATTTTAGTAATATTATCGGAATAAAAGAGGCTGCAGGAGATTTAGAACAAGCTAAAGAATTGATTTCTACAACACCAAAAGACTTTTTAGTAATTTCTGGAGACGATATGATAGCTTTGGATATGGTGCTTGTAGGAGGTGCAGGAGTTGTGAGCGTAATAGGACAAGCATTGCCCAAAGAATTTTCTGAAATGATAAAATTAGGTTTAAAAGGCGATAAAATTGTATCAGTAAATAAACAACAAAATTTTGTTGAACCAATTGATTTAATTTTTGAAGAAGGAAATCCAACAGGAATAAAATCAATGTTAAAAAAAATAGGCATTTGTAATGATATGGTTCGACTACCATTGATAAAAGCAACAGATGATTTAGCAATCAGAATAGCTGCGTTTATTGACAAATAGTTGCTCTTTAATACAAATTAACAAACAATTAAGAGTTCATTGTACTATTTTATTGATGAGAACGTTAATTTTGTAATTAGAAATGAACCAAAAAATCATTTTAATAATCCATAATTTATAACTAATTTTGCCGAATGCAAAAAATGAAGAAAACAGTATTTATATTTTTAGTAGCGATTTCGTTTTTATCGTGTAGCGAATATCAAAAAGTATTGAATAAAGGGGAAGTTGCCGATCAATATAAGATGGCAATTAAAATGTATGATGCAAAAAAATACAATAAAGCAATTACTTTATTTGAAAAAATTACGCCAAGTTATAGAGCCAAGCCTCAAATGGAGCGTATTCAGTTTATGATAAGTGATTCTTACTATCAAACAAAACAATATAGTTTGTCATCCTATTATTTTGATAGATTTACCAAAAATTATCCTAAAAGTACAAAAAAAGAAGAGGCAGCATTTTTGTCAGCTCAAAGTTATTATTTAGATTCTCCTGTATATAGTCTAGATCAAAAAACAACGCATGAAGCCTTAATAGCATTGCAAAATTTTATTGATACCTATCCTAATTCTGATAAAATAGAAGAAGCAAACAAATCAGTAAAAGAACTACAATATAAACTTGAAAAGAAAGCGTTTGAAACCGCAAAACAATATTATCATATCGAAGATTATATTGCATCTATCAAGTCATTTGAAAATTTAATGGCTGATTATTTAGGAACATCATTTAGAGAAGAGGCTATTTATTATAGATTTTTAGCTTCTTATGAATTAGGAATGAACAGTGTGCTTCATAAAAAAGAAAAAAGATTGAAAGATGCAGTAAAAGCATACGAAAAATTAAAAAGAAGTTATCCTGAATCTGATTATTTAAAAGAATCAGATAAATTGTTAGCCAATTTAAATAAAGAAATAACGAGTACTACAAAATTAATAGCAACTTTGAAAAACAAACAAAATGGACTATAAAGATTCAAAAGCACCATTGTCAACTATAACATATGATAGAAATGCAATTGAGCAACCTACAGACAATCTGTATGAAGCAATTGTGATAATGGCAAAAAGAGCAACACAAATTAATGGCGATTTAAAATCAGAATTGATTGATAAATTAGAAGAATTTGCAACGCATAATGATAGTTTAGAAGAAGTTTTTGAAAATAAAGAACAAATAGAAGTTTCTAAATTTTATGAACGTTTACCAAAACCTACAGCAATTGCAGTAGAAGAATGGTTAGAAAACCGTACATATCATAGAAGACCAGAATCTACAAAATAATCAATGTCAGTTTTAAGCGGTAAAAATATTCTCCTTGGCGTAACCGCTGGAATTGCTGCTTATAAAACTACTTATTTAGTAAGACTTTTTATAAAAGCAGGCGCTCAAGTACGTGTAGTAATGACGCCTGCTTCTAAGGATTTTGTCACTCCATTATCACTTTCAACACTTTCTAAAAATCCAGTTCATTCAACTTTTTATGATAAAGAAGATGAAAATGAAGTATGGAATAATCATGTAGATTTAGGTCTTTGGGCAGATTTGATGCTTATTGCACCAGCAACAGCCAATACACTTTCTAAAATGGCTAATGGAATTAGTGATAATTTGCTTTTAGCAACGTATTTATCAGCTAAATGTCCTGTTTATTTTGCTCCTGCAATGGATTTAGACATGTATAAACATACATCAACAAAAGAAAATATTGAAACGCTAGAGCGATATAATAACATCTGTATTCCTGTAGGAAGTGGTGAGTTGGCAAGTGGATTAATTGGTGAAGGTAGAATGGCAGAACCTGAAGATATTATCACTTTTATTGAAGAAGCGATTGTTTCAAAATTACCACTAAGAGGAAAAAAAGTATTAATAACCGCAGGACCAACATACGAAGCAATAGATCCTGTACGTTTTATAGGAAACCATTCGTCAGGTAAAATGGGATTTGAATTGGCAAAAACTGCTGCAAACCTTGGTGCGCAAGTTACTTTGGTTACAGGAGTTTCTAACGAAAAAATTAACCATTCATTTGTAAATAGAATAGATGTAGTAAGTGCAGAACAAATGTATGAAGCAGTACATAAATACTTTGAAAGTGTTGATATAGCAATACTTTCGGCAGCAGTTGCAGATTATAAACCAAAAAATGTTGCTGTAAATAAAATTAAAAAGAAAAGTGAATCGATGTCTATTGAATTGGTAAAAACCAAAGACATATTAGCATCACTTGGAACCATTAAAACGAATCAATTTTTAGTTGGATTTGCCTTAGAAACAAACAATGAAATAGAAAATGCAATCGGAAAACTGAACAGGAAAAATTTAGATTTGATAGTGCTTAATTCATTAAAAGATAAAGGCGCTGGATTTAAAAAAGCAACAAATAAGGTTACAATTATTGATAAATCCGAAAAAATTTCCGAATTTGCTCTAAAATCAAAAGCAAAAGTTGCTCAAGATATTTTTAATCAAATACTAGATAGATTATGATTAAGTTTATAAAAATACTAATAGTTTTATTTATTGTAAATCAAGTAAATGCACAAGAATTAAACGCAACTGTTACCATTAATTCTGATAAAATATCAGGCTCAAACAAACAAGTTTTTAAAACGTTGGAGCGTTCGTTAACAGAATTTATCAATCAAAAAAAATGGACAAACAAGAAGTTTAAAACTCAAGAACTTATTAATTGCGCCTTTGTTTTAACCATTACAGAGCAATCTTCGAGTACTGATTTTAAAGGAAATATACAAATACAGTCTTCGCGTCCTGTTTATAATTCAGTATATCAAACACCTGTTTTTAATTATAAAGATATCGATTTTGCTTTTAAATATACCGAATTTGAAAACCTTGAATATAATCCTAATAGTTTTGATTCTAACTTAGTTTCTGTCATGGTTTTTTATGTATATACTATTTTAGGAATGGATGCAGATACTTTTGCCAAAAATGGTGGTACAAACTACTTTGAACAAGCTGAAAACGTTGTAAATCAAGCACAGCAAGGCGGTTTTGAAGGATGGGAAATGCAAGCTTTAGGCAGTTCGCGTTATAAATTGATAACAGATATATTATCAGGAACTTATGATGAATATAGAAATGCTATGTACACATATCATATTAAAGGTTTAGATTTGTTTTCTGAAGATAAAACACTTGCAAAAACGAATATTTCTACAGCAATAGGATACTTAAAATCGCTTGCTAGTAGCAGGACTAATTCACTTTTAGTTCGTGTGTTTACGGACGCTAAAGCAGATGAAATAGTTGATATATTTTCTGGAGGACCTCATTTTGACATTAATAAATTAAAAGAAGACTTAAATAAAATGTCGCCTATTAATTCATCAAAATGGAATAAAATTAAATAGTAATCTTTTAAAATTATACCTTCTTGCTAACCACTCTTTCCATAAAAAACTATGCACTTATCTCACAATTAAATGTAAATTTTAATAGTGGATTTTCTATTATTACAGGAGAAACAGGTGCAGGGAAATCAATACTTCTAGGTGCTTTAGGATTGGTTTTAGGCAAACGTGCTGATAGTAGTTATTTAAAAAATTCGGAAAATAAATGTGTTATTGAAGCCGAATTTGATATAAAAGATTATAAGTTAGAATCGTTTTTTAAAAAGCAAGATATCGATTATGAACCCTTAACAATTATAAGAAGAGAAATCTTGCCAAGCGGAAAGTCAAGAGCATTTATTAATGATACACCAACAACGTTAAATGTGCTAAATACCTTGAGTGAAAAATTAGTTGATGTACATTCACAACACCAAACATTGGTTCTTTCTAACACCAATTTTCAGTTTAACATTATAGATGCTTTGGCATCAAATGAAAAGCGATTGGCATCCTATAAAAGAGGATTAGTGCTATATAATTCACTAAAAAAAGAATTAGAAACACTTCTTGCTTCACAAGAAGAAGCAACCAAACAATACGATTATAATTTGCATTTGTACAATGAACTTGTTGATGCAAAATTTACAATTGATGAACAGCAAAAAATAGAGAAAGAATTAGAATTGTTAAACAATGTAGAGTTGATTAAGACCAACCTTACTGAATCATTACAAATACTTGATAATGAAGAGTTAGGATTGGTTAATGTAACTGCAACATTACAATCTAAATTACGACAAATAAGTGCTTTTTCAGATGATTATAACGAACTGTTTAATCGTATTACAAGTGTTGAAATTGAATTAAAAGATATTGTCAGCGAGATAGAAAATTCAAATGAAGAAGTTGTATTTAATCCATCTGAAATAGAAAGATTAAGCGAACGATTGCAACTGATTTATGATTTATTAAAAAAACATAATGCCGAATCAATTGCTGACTTATTACAAATTCAAGAAGCACTTTCAGTCAAAGTTGATGAAGTTCAAAATTCTTCAATAGCAATAGCTAAAAAAGAAAAAGAAATTGAAAAAGTTGAATTCGATTTAAACAAATTGGCAGCAATAATTTCCGAAAAAAGAAAAAAAACAATACCGAAATTCACAAAGCAATTAGAAGCGATGTTAAAAGAATTGGGTATGCAAAATGCACGTTTCCAATTTAATTTAACAACATCAACTGCATTTTTAGCAAATGGAAAAGACGAATTGAAACTATTGTTTTCTGCCAATAAAGGAAACAATTATGGTGAATTAAAAAAGATAGCGTCAGGTGGAGAATTGTCTAGAATAATGCTATCGATTAAATCTATTTTGTCAAAATACACCAAATTACCAACCATTATCTTTGATGAAATAGACACAGGAGTTTCAGGAGAAATATCATATAAAATGGGTGATATTATGAAGCAAATGAGTGAAAATATGCAAGTAATTAGCATCACACATTTACCTCAAATTGCAGCAAAAGGACAGCACCATTATAAAGTGTTTAAAAATGAAATTGAAGGAAGTGTTACAACACAATTAAAATTACTTTCAGATGCCGAAAGAATTAATGAAATTGCTGAGATATTAGGAGGAAAAGACCTCTCGTCATCTGCAATTGCTCATGCCAAAGAATTATTAAATTAAGAAAGTGCAAAAGATTAAAGTTTAAAATGAGTAACTTTGCATAATCAATAGTACAATAATAAATAACAAAATTAGAAACACAAATCAACTATAAAACCATACATTATGTATAACTTATTAAAAGGAAAAAAAGGAATTATTTTTGGAGCATTAGACTCAAAATCAATCGCTTGGAAAGTTGCAGAGCAAGCACATGAAGAAGGAGCAACATTTGTTTTGACCAATGCGCCAATTGCTATGCGTATGGGAACAATCAATGAATTAGCTGAAAAAACAGGTTCTCAAATCATTCCTGCAGATGCAACTTCATCTGAAGATTTAGAAAATTTGGTTGAAAAATCAATGGAAATTTTAGGAGGAAAAATT
The DNA here is from genome assembly GCA_947311835.1 of uncultured Lutibacter sp. Lineage (GTDB taxonomy): Bacteria > Bacteroidota > Bacteroidia > Flavobacteriales > Flavobacteriaceae > Urechidicola. The sequence goes on from CAMZLV010000106.1 coordinate 6,566, forward strand.
GATTTTGTATTACATTCAATTGGGATGTCTGTTAATGTGCGTAAAGGAAAGCATTATACAGCATCTAACTATGATTTTACACACAAGGGGTTTGATGTATCAGCACTTTCATTTCATAGAGTAATGAATGTGTTATACAATAAAAACGCAATGAATGAATGGGGATCAATAGTAGCTTTAAGTTATATGGCTGCACAACGTGTATTTCCAGATTATAATGATATGGCAGATAACAAAGCCTATTTAGAATCAATAGCGCGTAGTTTTGGTTATTTCTTCGGAAGAGACCATAAAGTAAGGGTAAACACAATCTCACAATCACCAACGCCTACAACAGCAGGAAATGGTGTAAAAGGTTTTGACGGCTTTATAAAATATGCAGAAGAGATGTCGCCACTTGGTAATGCAACAGCTTTAGAGTGTGCAAACTATACGATAGCCATGTTTTCTGACCTTACTCGTAAAGTAACCTTACAAAATTTACTACATGATGGAGGCTTCTCAAATATGGGAGTAAGTACTAAAGTAATGAATCGATTTACGGAAGAATAACAGATTGTATTTTAATCAACAAATCATCAAAATAACTAAGCATCTAATAATTTAGATGCTTTTTTTTTGGTAATTAATTAAAATTATGTAATTTAGTAAAATATTAACTAATTTAAATTTAAAAATATGAAAAAAATTACTTTATTATTAACCGCATTATTGTTGACCACTTTTTCGTGGCAGAGTAATGCGCAAGTGCTAAATCAAAGCGCAAATTGGCCAAATTCA
>CAMZLV010000107.1 GCA_947311835.1 uncultured Lutibacter sp.
AATTGGGGAACAGGAATTGTATTAGCATTTGTTGCTTTTATCTCTTTTATATTATTTTTTATCATAACAATGATTACTGATAAAAAATATGCTCATGATTTGGTTACCGAGGATTATTATGGACAAGAACTCGTATATCAAAAAGATATTGACAAAGAAAATAATGCTAAAAAATTAATAACAAATGTTAGTTGGAAAAAAACACCTGAAGGATTGGTGATACAATTCCCTGAAGATTTAGATTATAAAAAAATAACTGGTACCGTGTTTCTTTACAGACCGTCAAACAAACAGTTTGATTTTGAAACTCAAATTTCATTATCAAATCACATTTTGCTCATACCTGACAAACGTATGTTAGAGGGTCGTTGGAACATTAAAGTTGATTGGAAACACAACAATTCATCTTATATGTACAAAAAAGATATTCTTTATTAAAAAATGCTGGTATCTGCGTTCATATTTGGTTTGCTTGGTAGTTTTCATTGTGTTGGCATGTGTGGTCCTATTGCTTTTATGTTGCCTGTTGACAGAACAAATTCTACTAGAAAAATAATACAAATCAGTATTTATCATTTAGGGAGATTATTAGCATATAGTAGTATAGGTCTCGTTTTTGGATTGGTTGGTAAAAGTCTATATATTTTTGGGTTTCAACAACAATTATCTATAATTATAGGTGTTTTGATGATTGTAGTTGTGCTATTACCTTATAAAACTATTAGTAAATTCAACTTATCAAAACCTCTTTTTAAAATAATTTCAAAACTAAAATCCTCTTTAGGCGCTGCATTAAAAAAGAAAACAACAGATACATTTTTTACGATCGGTTTTTTAAACGGGTTTTTACCTTGTGGATTGGTATATATGGCTGTTTTTGGATCAATTGCAAGTGGTAATGCACTACAAGGTAGTTTGTATATGTTTCTATTTGGAGTTGGCACAATTCCGCTTATGACAACTGCCATATATTTAGGAAAGTTTCTTAATGCAACAATAAAACAACGCATTCAAAGAGCGATTCCAGTTTTTGTTGTTATTATTGGCGTGTTATTTATACTTCGCGGTTTAGGTCTTGGTATACCTTACATCTCTCCTACTCCTGTAATTGATGTTGTAAATAGTACGATTGACTGTCATTAAAAAAATGCGCTGGATTAGTATTGACAATCCAACGCATTTAAACTAAAACAAATACTTATAATCTAACAATTAGTAAGAAAATCACATCAAGTATGATAAATTTATATAAAAATTACGTCCTTGACGAGGAAAATTATTCCAATCAGCATAAGTAGAATAATTTTTATCAAATATATTTTCAATTCCCATTTTCAAAATTATACTTGTGTCTTTAAACTCAAATCGGTTTCCTAAATTAAAATTCATAATTGAATAAGAAGGTGTCAAATCTTCGCCGTAGTTGGCACTGTAATTCGTTTGATTTCCATCTCCTTTTAATTGAAGTGAAGACGAAAACGATTTGTGCATATAATTCAATTCAGCTAAATAAGAAAAAGGTCTTATCAAGGGTAAATTTTGATTTGAATCACCTTTTCCATAATTATATCCTATTGATGTATTTATAGCAAATGATGAAGAAATCTTGTATTCCGTATTTAAAAAAGCACTAAAAATTGATGCATTATCAAGTGCTTTATATATTCTAACGCCATTTGCACCAATTGTCATTGCAATAAGTGTAGGATCAATTTCACCAATGATATAATCTGAAATATAAAAGTAAGAAGCCTCAATTGCTACATTTAATTTTTTAAATGTACGGTTTGCATTAAAATTAAATTCTAGTGCTTTCTCATTTTTTAAATTAGGATTCCCTATATAATCGTATTTATCAAAACTATTGAACAAATAAAAACCGTAGCCTTCACTTACACTTGGCGCTCTTTCACCATATCCCAAACCAAAACTGAGCTCGTAATCGTGTTTTTTGAACGAATAGTTACTTGACAAACTTGTTAAAAATCTACTTTTAGAATCTTGCATATCAGGATAATAAATTTGCAAACTCTGTAAGCCTACCGTATTGTCAATTCTGTTTATTTGCAATGCCAATCTCGTTGATAAACTTAGGGTTTGATGTGGAGTAATATTAAATTCGTCTTTTAAATAAATACCAGAATTAAACGTTTTAACGTCTGGCCAAGTGTACATAAACATTGTGTTTTCTGTAGGGTCATTAGGATACATCGTCATTTCGGCAAGTGAACGGTTATAATGCGAATTTAAATTTGCTATTAAACGATGCTTATTAAGATTAAATTTCACTTTAGAATAAAAACCATAAGTATCGCTCCATCCAGGCATATCCATACGTATTGGCACATTAGGACGTTTGGAATCATCCATAATATGTGTTATCGTATTGAAATATAATTTTGTTTCCCAAGCTTTGATTGTTGTTGAATCGTTTTTATAGTTATGTGCTAGAGATGCAATAGTTGCTTTGGCTAAAGAAACATCCATTGGTAATGCTGGATAACCAACATCATTGGCTTGGTCATAAATTAAATCAACTTCAATACTATTGCTATCATTTATTTTATAGCCAGACTGTACTGAAATGTTATATTTTTGAAACTGAGAATAGTTTACTTCAATATTTCCTCCTGCTGTATAGTTGTCTGATTTTCTAAAAATACCATCAGCACTTATATAAAATTTGTTAGCAGAATATTCTATATCTAAACCTGTAGATTTGTAATTTCCGTTGGTTTCATAACCCAAATCAATACTAGACTTTAATCCTGAGTCATAAAATTTCGAACTCGGTAATTTTAAATCAATTCCACCTCCAATACAGTTTGTGTTTTCTGTTCCTTCTTGTCCAGAATTTACAGTAACTTTCTCAAGGTTTGACACATCTACATATGAAGTAATAGGATCCATCTTATCAGTACATGCTCCATAAATCTGCATTCCGTCAATAGTTACAGAAAGCCTATCGCTAGTCATATTATTAAGTGAAGGTTCCCATGCGTAATTACCACGCTTTATCATCGTTATTTTATTTGCTTTTTCAAGATACTCATCAATACTTGAAAGTGTTTTCTGCTGCCGATAATTACTTAATTTACGTCTACCTGTAAGTACTATTTCATCTAATTTTCTAATTGAATCGTTTGTTTTACGTTGATTTTTATCTTGTGAATACAAAAATCCTCCGATAAAAAAACAACCAATAAACAATAATATGTGTTTCATCCGTTTCATTTTAAGAATAAAATAATATCCACTATGAGCCTAATCATACACATAGCGGAATATTATCAATCAACAATTATCAAATTAAAATTCTATTTCTAAATACAAACTGCTTTGTTCTACCATTCCATCAACAATATCTTCGCCTTTTAAAACTGTATTTTGAGCATCTAAAAGTTTAAGATTAAGTTTCCAATATCCTGTCATAGTAAGCGACAAATCGCCATGATACATACTATCTACCATACTATAAGTTAAATCAGTATTGTTTGGCGAACTATGATTTCCCATAGATGGCATACGAGGATCTAAAGTAATAGTGTAATTTTCTACAACAGGAAAACTCATCATATTTTCCATTTTATATAATCCTACAACCATATCATTAATCGCTATTTTAGGGTTATTCGGTTCAATCAACGCCATGATATATTTAACAGAATCTGTTCCTGTAAAAGTAGTTACATTTTGACGTGTACTTTGCAATACCATAATAGTATCTTGAACCATATAATCAACACCATCAATAGTATACATAAATTTAAGCGACCAACCAGAAGCGTCTAGTCCTGTCATTTGAAATACAGTATATCCATTATATAAAGTTGTTGATTCATTTACTTTGGTTAATTCTGATTTTGGACAAGAATGTGTCATTGTAGGCATTTGCATTGTTGGCATCCAATTAATAGCAATATTTTTAAGATACTTTTGAGTTGCATTATCTTTAATTCGTATACTTATATTATTATATCCTGTATAAAAATTACCTGATTCTGTATATACCTCTATGATGTGCGTTTCATTTCTAAATTCTTGAACCTTTATTAGGTTTTCTGTTTCGTCAATTACAGGTTCGTCAGTAGGATCACATGCTGTGAAAATTGTGAATACGAATAAAATTGGTAATAAATACTTTAAGTTTTTCATTTTGTTTGTTTTAATGTTAAATACTAGTTTATTGTTGCCTCTTAAAAAAAGTGACAAGTGATTTTGTTTAATTAAAAAGTTACTATGCTAAAGTGTGCTGTGTTTTAGTTAATAAAATACAGTCATATGTAACTGAATATAAAAACTTGATTTTATAAACCAACACATACAATATGTTGCACGAATTAATTTAAAACAAGAAATTATATCTCAAAAAAAGGTGGAAAAATTAGCTAAATAAAGGTGGAGGAAGTGCTATTTTATAATACTTATTGATAACGTTATAGTTCTTAGTATCAATGCACTTTTTAGGCTGAAATACTATAAATGTGAATAATTTATACTCATTTACTGGTTGAATATAATTGTAAACTATATTATTTTGATTGCTTTGAATTGGCATTTCAGCATTATTCATGTCTTTTTTCAGTGCCTTTACTAATTGACACTTACCAAAACAACCTTGTTGATTATCTTTTTGCACACACAACGTTTTTGCAATCATATCTTGATTGATTGCAAAGTCTATCAAAATTGAAGTATCTTTAATAAGACTCAAAAACAATACAATCGTCAATAAAAAAGCGATTATTCTATGTGTAAACGAACTATTCATCGTTGCAAAATTAATTAATCATTTAGTTTTAAATTATGACATATGTCAGATTTAAAAAAAAATACTAAAAATCTTTCTTTTTCAATTTCATATTGATTCGTAATAATGGTATTGCAACCCAAAAACACAATACCAACAGTGATAATATTGCTCCTAAATTTGTACCAAAAAAATCTTTAAAAACGGCTCCTGTATAACCTAACAGGGCAGAAATATCTAGTTTTAAAAGAATTAAAATTCGAGATAAATCAATTGGATTTAGCATTGTAGCAAATAATGAAAATTTATCTAAAGGATATTCATTAAACATCATCAATGAAATCATAAAAATACCATCATAAATTACTGCCAAAAAAAGCCACATTAATATTGCAAAACCAAAACCTTTTATTTTATTTTCGTTAGACAAGGCTATGTTAAAGGCAAGTGCTACAAAAATAAAATTTAGAAATGCTCCTACTAAAATCAGCAAACTAAAATCAAATATTGCTGCAGATTTAAACAAGCCATAAACTACAAATGGAATTCCTAATCCTAATAATAAACTGAGTGTTAATGAAAGTGAAATTCCTAAATATTGACCTATAAAAATGGTGCTTCGCTTGATTGGTTGTGCTAATAGTAATTCTGTAAATTCTTTGGAGTTATAATAATACATCACTCCAAAAATAGTTCCTATTAATGGTGTTAATACGATAATGATATTCATTAAAGTTATTACTGCTTTGTTTATATCGTTGTTTAAAAACAATAATACGTAGCCTAATAATAGATAAAAAGCAAAGTAAACGTAACTCCATCTACTACGTAATAAATCAACTATTGAATATTTTAAAATTTTAAGCATATTGTTTTGAAATTAAGTTAGCAATTGCATGCTCTAAGTTATCTTGTTCGGTTTGTTTTTTTAGTGCGATAACACTTCCTTTAAAATAGATTTTACCGTCAAGTAAAAAAACAATTTCATCGGCTATTTCATCAACCAAACTCATAATATGAGTTGTAATCAAAATTGTTTTTCCTTTTTCTTTTTCTTTATTTATAAGATTTTTTAGATGTATTAAGGCTATTGGATCAAGTCCAGTTGTAGGTTCGTCAAGAATAATTAAATCACTATCAAACATAAAGGTCAATACCAAATTCACTTTTTGTTTTGTACCTCCTGACAAGTTTCCTAATTTTTTTTTCAAAAATGGAGATAAACCAAATAATTGTATCAACTCCTCTTCATTTGATGGTTTTGGTCGTAAATTTTTCACCATCGCAATTAATTCTTTTACTGATAAATTTGCAGGAAAATTGGCTATTTGTGGCAAATAATTTATATCATTTCTATAGTTCCATTTTTTTAAAACACTTTTATTATCTAATAAAATTTCACCTTTATTAGGTACAACCATACCTAAAATAGACTTAATTAAGGTAGTTTTACCTGAGCCATTTGGTCCTAAAATGGCAAAAATACCTCCTTGATTTATAGTTAAATCTAAACCATCTAAAACGGTTAGTTTTCCAAATTTTTTATGTAGTTTTTTAATTTCAATCATACAACTAATTATTAGTCTGTTAGTGGATTAATTGGTTTCATTAATGGCTTGACATCCATCAAATCATCAGGAGTAAATACAGGTGATACTTTTTCTGAAAAATTTATAATATCAACAAATAAACTTCTAAGAAGCACTAAGGTTTCAGGTGTTTTATTTACAACATATGAAAACAGTTTTACAGGTCTAAAAGGTACGTCTCCTATTCCGTTTTTATCAATATCATAGCCTGTATATTCACTCCAATAATTGGCTTCAAATTTATTGTCATTCAGTCGGCTATTATATGACAAATCAAATGCATTGTGCATAAAATTATTGTATTCAAAGATATTGGTATAACAACCTCCTGTAAACTTTAAAGCCCAACCGTTGCGTATAAAATGATTGTTTTTATAATTTATTCGATTGCATCCGTCTATATTAATTCCTATTGTATTTTGTTCAAACACATTATCTACAATTTCAGCATCATAAATTTCTTTGAGCAACAATCCGTAGGATGCTGTTCCCCAATTAAAATGAAATGTATTATGATGCATATTTATATGTTTTGAAAACATCACTGCTACTCCTGCTCCATTACCTTTAAATTCGTTATGATGGTATTCATTATAATGCGAAAACATAAAATGCAATCCGTAGCGTATGTTATTTATAGACTTGTTATCAGAAAAATGACTATGCTCAGAATATTCAATATAAATACCATCTCGCATACCAGAAATTACGTTTTTTTCGATACGCATATTATCACATTTCCACAGATGAAAACCGTTCCCTGAAGAAGCCTCTACTTTAGCATTGCCATAAACTTTATTATTACTCAACAACCCAAAACGTGTACGTTGTAAAATAAAAGCATAAAAACAGTTATCTATAGTGTTGTTTTGAATTACAAAATTTTTACTTTTAGAAACAAAAAAAGCTGCGATTTCTTTAGTATAACTCATCCCAACATTTTTAATATTGAATCCTGAGATAGAAAAGTTATTTGCTTTAATAGAAAAAACACTTTCTTGTTTATTTTCTGCGTCTATTGTTGGGTAATTTTCTCCAATTATATGAATACCATTTTGAAAGCTAATTTTAGTTTCTTTATACAATCCTTTTTTTACAATAATTGTATCTCCTTGTTTAGCCAACAAGGTTGCATCTTTGATGGTTTTTATTTCACAACTTGCACATACCGTTATAGTTGACGCTTGTAAATTTGAAACTATAAATAAAAAAATTACTAAAAAATAATTTAAACTTTTTTTCATATATAAAACACTATTAAAAGTATCGGCAAATATACGACATTATAGTCTTTTAATGAGTTGTCTTACTTCTTTTTTGTCATAATCAAAATACATAATTTTATCATGCTATAAAATATCGGAATATCAAAAATAGCCATTCCATCTTTTGTGATAATAGCGTTTGGACAGATTATGAAAACGCCTCTAAAATGATTGCTCTTGTTAGACATTTAGGGCAACGAATTATATGTATTCCATCAAAAAACATGGTTATTGTACGAACTGGTGATGTAACTGACAAAAAAAATAACCCAAAAAAAATTCCCGGAAAAGAAACCTATATTTGGGTTAGTGAAGCGTTAAAAATGATAGCTATTTAACTTCAAAATATTATTTTACAAACTTTGCTTTTAATTGTTTCCAAGTAAATATTTTTCCACTATACATTGATTGTGCTTTTTTAGCCGTTTCTATTGAACTAAACGCCGATAAATTTGCTCCCATCGGACTTTTAATTTTTTCAGAAATTAAGTAAGTTGCTTTTCTTGCTGGAATTAATTCTCCTGGTTTTGTATAATCTGCAACTAAAATAAATGCGAGTTTTTCTTCATTATTTTCATTATTTATTTTTTGAACCAAACATTCAATAGCATCAAACATATATGCTTTTCCTTTTTTAGTAACATATTCTGCAGCATGTGTTTTATCAACAACTGTCATGTCACAGTGATAACAATGATCATTACCATAGTTAATTTCTTTTGGTTCTACTTTACAAGATACAAGTAAAATTATACTCAAAAAAACAAGTATTAGCGTACGTGAATTTTTCATTTTTAAAAATTTGTTGAATTAAATAAAACAAATGAGGCTGCCGAATTAGTTATATTATCATTATGGATGGTATTGAAAAAACTCAAAGAACTAAAAACGAGTATACTTTTCATTGTATTCATAATGTATCTATCAGACAACCTCATTTAAAAAATTAAGATTTTGCTTCTTTTTTTCCTGTAATAAATGCCATTAATGACAATACCATACCGACTACTATAAAATATGCTCCAAGGGCTGGAAAAGAGTAAACTTCAAAGTTTAATAGTTTCTTGTACCCTAAAAATGGCGGTTGATATCCCATTGGTTTACCTGTTACAGGATCTGCAATTTTTAATATTGCGTTTGGATCTAAATTATGACCATAAGAGTCCAACCATGCATAAAAATCATACAAGCCTGCCATCCCTAAAAATACCATAATTAAAAGCCAATACAAATACCATTTATGATTTCCTTTAAAACCAACAAACAAACCAAAAGCAATCATAACACCAATTACTATTGGGAAAATAGTGAATTCTATAAAAGGTTCTATTTCTTTTTTAGCAACATTCTCTTCGGTTGGTAAATGAGCCATACCAATATAATGATTCAACAAATCTATGTTTTTAACATCGTTATATTGCACACCATCTGACAAGTGTGTAATATGAATATTTAATCCCAAAGGTTCAGGATATTGTGGTGCTACCAAGGTTATTTTCCATAAAGGTAACACATATAAAGCACCTAATAAAAGCGCTCCAATTATCATTAATATTTTTGATTTTTTCATGATGTTTAAATTAATTTTAGTGTAAAACTACAATCTTATAATTACTATTCTTATGATAAAAGTCATATAAAAGATGTTTTTGTCTTTTATTATGCGAAAACAAAAAAAACGAGCAACTAGTCTAACTATATGTTGCTCGCCTTCTGATTATCAACTAAATGAACTTATTCTTCCTCGCCTGGAATATCACCATCTAAAGTAAATGAGATAGGGATATTAGACCCTTTAGGAGAAACACGAACATAACCTTGCATTTCTTGGTGCAATGCCGAGCAGAAATCTGTACAATAAAATGGCCAAACTCCTACTTCTTTAGGCTCCCAAACAAATGTTGAAGTTCTTCCAGGCATAATTAACAACTCTGATGTGTTAGCACCAATCATTGAAATACCGTGAGGAACATCATAATCTTGTTCTAAATTTGTAACATGGAAAAATACTTTATCACCAACTTTTACACCTTCAATATTATCAGGAGAAAAATGAGAACGAATCATAGTCATATAGATATGAACTTCATTTCCTTTTCTAACTACTTTTGTTTCTGCCTCGCTCTTAACACCATAAGGATGCTTATTCTCATCTAATTTGTATATTTTTCTTGATTTTGGTGCTATTTTATCAGCAGCAATTCCGGCAGCATAATGAGGTTCTCCAATAGTAGGGAAATCTAATAGCAATTCCATTTTTTCACCTGAAATATCAAATAATTGAGCAGATTGGCATACTTCAGGACCTGTAGGTAAATAACGGTCTTTTGTAATCTTGTTCATTGATATTAAGTATTTATCATCTGGTGTTCTAGAGTTTCCTCCAGGAATCATTAAGTGACCAACTGAATAATATACAGGATGTCTATCTAACACTTTTAAATCTTTAACATTCCATTTTACAACTTCAGAAGAGATAAAGAATGTAGTATATGCATTTCCTCTTGTATCAAACTCAGTGTGTAAAGGTCCTAATCCAGGTTGATCTAGCACTCCAAAGTTAATTGCTTCAAACTTCATAATAGGAATTCCGTATTTTTCTCCATCAAAAGCTTTATCAGCTATTGCTTTTTGGAATTTTGTAAATGAATGCACTGTCATAGCAGCTGCTAATTTACCATTACCAATAATATACTCTCCTGTTGGATCTACGTCACAACCATGAGGTGATTTTGCTGTTGGTAAGAAATAAATTGCTCCTGGAACATCTTTTGGTTCAACAACCAACACTTCTTTTTCCATTGTTGAAGTTGCTGAATGCGTATCATCACTCCAAGTATTATGTGCATATTTTGCAGGCATTTTTTTACCTCCACCGTTTTTTACATATTCTTCAATTTTTTTCCAATTAATTGCTGCAATAAAATCTTTATCATTTTGCGATGCATTAACCTCTAACAATGAGTTTGCTTCTTCTGTATTATAGGTTGAGAAAAAGAACCAACCATGAGATTTTCCACGTCCTGGATGCGATAAATCATAGTTAAATCCAGGCATTTTTATTTGAAAAGCAATATTCATACGTCCCGTTTCCTTATCAATTTTTAAGAATGACAATGCACCTTTAAAATTACCTTTCATATCTTTAATAGACATGTCTCTTTGAGGAAATGGTACTGCAAAACGAGTTCCTGCTACTACATATTCTGAGTTTTCAGTAACATACGAAGAAGAGTGATTTCCTGCTGAGTTAGGAATTTCTATAATTTCTTCTGTTTCAAATGTTTCTAAAGAAATACGTGCAATACGAGGCGTATTGTTTTCGTTGATAAATACCCAACGACCATCTACTGAACCATTGGTTTGAGAAATATCTGGATGATGTGAATCTCCCCAAGGCACAAAACCATGAGAGGTTTCTAACATTGGTTTGGTTTCTTCATTGTATCCATATCCTTTTTCTGGGTCTTGAGAAAATACAGGTATCACTCTAAACAATCTACCAGAAGGTAATCCGTAAACTGACAATTGACCTGAAAAACCTCCAGATATAAATGCATAATGAGAATCATGTTCTCCTGGAGCAACATATACTCTTTCTGCAGCGCTTCCTGCTATTGCTCCTTTTGCGTTTCCTCTAGTTTCTTTACTTGCGGTTGTTGGCGCACAACTTACAAAAAAAGTTGCCGTAATAACTAAAGAAAAAATTGATTTAATAATTGTTTTCATTTAATTTGATATTTAATAATTGATTAGTTTTTTGTTCTAAAATATTCTAAGATAGCTCTTGCTTGATCTTCTTTTAAACTTTGATTTGCCATTGGCGCATGATATTCTGCAATCAATGCTTTCGCAACAGGATCTTCAGCAACCATTTTTTCTGGATTCATAATCATATTCATAATCCATTCAGGAGAACGTCTTTGAGTTACACCTTTTAATGCAGGTCCTACAAAACGCTTTTTAAATTTATGACAAGCTGTACAATTGGCTTTAAATAAATCTTTTCCTTTTGCTACCAATTTATCATCAATCTTAGCATCAATTTTAACTGATTTTACATCTCCTACTCCCTTGTTATCAAGTGTTGGAGCCAATAAATCTATCTTAGATGATTTTTCTGCTTTTTTGGGAGTTTCTTTTACTTCTTTTTTTGTTGGAAGTTTTATTCCTTTTTTCTCCTCTTTTTTTCCATCACCGCAACTTGAAAAAGTGATTGTTAAAATTGCTAATAATGCTACTAGTTTAATTTTCATTTTAATTAGTTTTAAGTTTAATATTTAGTTTAGTTATAATTAATTTTTACTTATCTGATGGTACTAGTACATCTCCTACTACGTGTATCCATCCATTACTTACTTTTACAGACATTAAGACTTCTGTTCCGCCAACAAATATTTTACCGTCTTTATTTTCAACAGTTAAATATTTTCCGGAAGCCATATATAATTTACGTCCTTTTTTTACATCCTTTTTTAATTGCTTAATTGGATAGTTTGCTGGTGCAACGTGATTTTTTAATATAAAACCTAACTTGGTTTTGTTTTCAGGTTTTAACAATGTCTCCACAGTTCCTGCTGGTAATTTTTCAAATGCACTATTTACAGGTGCAAATACTGTCAATGGTCCTGCGTTTACTAATGCATCTTCAACTCCTGCAGCTTGTACCGCAGCAACCAACGTAGAAAATGGTTTATTACCTTCTTTGTCTTTGTAGGTCATTGCAACCTGAAGTACGTTTGCATCTTCTCCTTCTGATAATTTTACTGCTGCTTGTCCTTTATGTTCTTTTGGTGCAGTTTGTTTTGAGTGTGATTCAGTTGTGTTTGTTGTTTTCTTTTCTGTGTCATTTTTACAAGAAATAAACACAGTAAATAATAGTGTTAATAGTAAATACTTAAGTTTCATAATTATAAATTATTTTAGTTATTGTGCAAATTTAATTTTATTTGCAATGCAAATATATGATATTTATCATAAAAAGATATTTTTATCTTTTTAATAAAAAAGAGCCAAATTTTCATTTGACTCTTTTCATTACTTTGAAATTAATTAACTAAACTAAAACTCCAAGTATTTTTATTAAATTTTAAATGTCATTACTGGTAATGTAGAATGGTTAACGATAGATTCTGAAATACTACCATCTATAAAATGTGCCAATCCTTTTTTCCCTCTTGTGAGTGTCGCTATAAGGTCAGCACCAACAACACTTGAAAAATTTATTATTCCTTTTTCTACTGAATAATCACTTACGTAGGTAACTTGATTAAGTTTATCTAAATTACCATCGGCTTTTTTAAGAAAATTTGCCACTCTAGCTTCCATTTCAACAGAACTTCTAAATTGCTGATTTGGTAAATTAACATAGAGTAAATGCACTTTTGCATCCATTTTTTCAAACATTTTTAATGCTTGATGATATGGTTTTATGGCATCTTCAGAAAAATCACAAGCAAATACAACTGTTTCAAAATCTGTTAAAATAGGATTGTGTTTTACTACTAAAACAGGAATATTAGAATACCTTACAACCTTTTCGGTATTAGATCCTATAAAAACTTCTTTAAATCCACTAGTTCCACGCGATCCCATAACAATCAAATCTACATCGTATTCTTTTGCTACTTCACTGACCTCATTAAATACCTTAAAGTGTTTAACTAATGGAGTGATTTTTATTCCTTGCAAATAATCTTTATCTAAAAATTCTTTAAATTTCTTTTCAGCAAGTTTTAAGAAAAAAATTGTTTGGGCTTGCACCTCATTCCCTTCTTTTGTTGCCATAGCATTAGACAACTCTAGCATATGCAACACAACTAATTCAGCATTATTACGTCTTGCTAATACGGCTGCAGTTTCTAATGCAAATTCAGAATGTTGTGAAAAATCAACTGGTACAATAATTTTTTTCATTAGCTTTTGAGTTATATTCTTTTAAAATTTGCTTTCGGTTAAAACGCAAATTTAAAACAACATTACTACTTAAAACATGATATATATCAGTTATGATTTTTTTAACATTTCAATAGTTGCAAAAAGTAACTCTGTTTTTTTTAATACAAAAAAAGTATTTTAAATCATATTAAGATTGATGACTTCTTGTTTAGTTAATGGTCTATAATGTCCTCTTGGTAGATTTTTTTTAGTGAGTCCTGCAAAAATTACGCGATCTAGTTTAACTACTGTATAACCAAAATGTTCGAAAATTTTACGTACAATTCTGTTTCTTCCAGAGTGTATTTCAATACCAACTTCTGTTTTTGATTGCCCTTCTACATAAGAAATTGCATCAACAAAAACCATTTTCCCTTCAAGCACAAAATTTTCAGAAATTTTATGCATGTCTTTGGCTGCTAGTTTTTTATCTAAAGAAGCATGATATAATTTTTTTACATTATGCTTTGGATGTGTTAATTTTTTAGCCAATTCACCATCATTGGTAAACAATAACAATCCTGTAGTGTTTCTATCCAATCTTCCGACAGGATAAATACGTTCTTTGGTTGCGTTTCCAATTAAATCCATCACAGTTTTACGACCTCTTTCGTCATCCATCGTTGTGATATAATTTTTAGGTTTATTTAGCAATACATAGCGCTTGGCTTCAATTGATAAAGGTTGTCCGTCAAAACGAACAATATCATTTGGTTGTACTTTATAACCCATTTCGGTAATAATCTTACCATTAACGGTTGCATTTCCTGCTGCTATATATACATCTGCTTCACGGCGCGAGCAAATACCTGCATTAGCAATGTATTTGTTTAATCGAATACCAGTTTCTACATTCTCTTTTTTAGGAACTGTACTTGATTTCTTTTTAAATGTTTTGATGTTTTGAGGATTTACACGAAAATTCTTCGTTTTCATGTTTGGGTAATCCTTCTTTTTTGAAGTTGATTTTTTTTCTTTCTTAGCATGTCGTCCTCTCGACGAGTTTTGTTTTGCTGCCATTCTAATTAAATTTTGTGCAAAGGTATACTATTTTACTGGTTTTAGAATAGTTTTATCCTTTTTAAAAAAGTGCTGATGTATATCAATAAAAATACAGAACTTGACATTTTATATCTTGCTTTTATTTAATACTATTTTTTAAAATAAACGCTCAATAATTACCGCTTTATCTATCAAAATTAAACTAAAAACTCCTAAAATGATAATTACTTTTAAAAGGTTATGAAGTAATAAATAATGCTTTTGTTTGTTGCTTTTCCAAAGGAAAATTATGAAAAACAGTAAGAAAAAAATGACAGCATAGAAATAGTATTTCATCAAACCAGTTTCAGGAGAATCTAAAATGCCAGAAATAACCATATACGTAAATATCGTTAGTATGGTCGCTAAAATTTTAGTGACTTTCTCTCCGTATTTTACAGTTATTGTTTGGTTATTTTGAACTATATTTCCTTTTACTTTTTCGAGGTCTTTTATCAATTCTCGTATCAATAATAAAAAGAAAACAAAAACGGCATGAACTAATATTATATTTGCGTAATTTTTATAGTAAATAAAGATGGCAAAAAATGGTGAAATTGTTAAAATGGTTGCTAATAGCCATCCTATAATCGGATATTTTTGAAGTTTGTGCGAATAAAACCATATCCAAAAAATATAAACCGCAAAAAATAATGCAGCTCGCCAAGAAACTAAATATGCAATAAAAGTCCCGATAAAATTGAGTGTAAAATAAAGGTTTAATCGTGTTTGTTGACTTATATAATTGTTGAGTTTTGTTTTTAATGGTTCGTTAATTAAATCTTTGTCTGTATCGTAAAAATTATTGATAATATATCCTGCGGAAACAACACATACTGATGCCAAAACGATAAAAAATAGACTTTTATCTAACAGAACATATGCTAATGATTTCTTTGGTGAAAAAACAAAAATTGCGGCTAAATATTGCGCCAAAACCAACATTAAAACATTGTAGCCTCTTACTACGGAAAACAGACTAAGTATTTTAAATAACAGTTGTCTTTTTTTTTGTTTTTTTACTGTCATAAAGCGTATAATATAATTTAGATGTACACAAAATTTGTATTCGTAAAAATATGACAGTTTTTTGGTTTGTTAAAATCTATAAACCAATTCTAATTTATATTGCTTTAAAAGTTCTTTTGCTTTTTCATAATCTTCAGTAAAGCCAAGAATATAGCCTCCTCCACCTGAACCGCAAAGTTTTAAATAATACGCATTTGTATCAATTCCGTTTTGCCAAAGTGTATGAAATGGTTTTGGAATCATTGGTTTAAAATTAGACAAAACTACTTTTGACAATTGTTTTACATTACCAAAAAGAGAGGTTACATTACCATGTAAAAAATCATCTATACAAGCGTCTGTATATTTGGCAAAATCTTGGTTTAACATCTTTCTAAAACCTTCGTTTTTCATTTTATTCATAAAGATATTGACCATTGGTGCTGTTTCTCCAACAATTTCAGAATCTAACAAGAAAACTGCTCCTTTTCCTTCTTTTTGTGAAGGAATTCCTGTTGGCTCAACATTGTCTTTTGAATTGATTAAAATTGGCAAACTCAAATACGAGTTTAATGGATCTAAACCTGAACTATTTCCATGAAAAAACGATTCCATCAAAGAGAATATTTGTTTTAATTTTAACAATTTATCTCTTGTCAAGTTTTCTAGAACTGTTATCTTATCGTATGCATATTTATCATAAATAGATGCTACTAATGCACCTGAACTTCCAACTCCATACCCTTGTGGAATACTTGAATCAAAGTACATTCCTTTATCTATATCGTGTTTGAAGTCGTTTAGCCTAAACTGAACTAATTCTGTTTTTAAACTTACTAAATAGTTATAAAATTTAACTAAATTTTCATTTGATTTGATTGCTATTTCCGAAGGATTTTCTGAAATTTTTAAAGCGCCTTGATAAGAGTTGTATGGTATTGCCAATCCTTTTGAATCTTTGATAATTCCATACTCACCAAAGAGTAAAATTTTAGCGTAAAAAAGTGGTCCTTTCATATTGTTTAAGTTCTTTTCCAAAATTAGTTTTTGAGCTTTGCTCCAAATCCTATTCTATCACAAATATAGTGATTATTTTGACAATATTTTATTAATTGTGTGACAACAAAATTATTAACTTGTTCTTTTTCATTTTCTGGATATAGTAAATGTACATTAGCGCCTGCATCTAAAGTAAAGCACAAATTTAAGTTTGTTTCTTTTCTAAATTCCCAAATTTTATTGATGATTTTGAGTGTATTCGGTTTCATTAAAATAAAATAAGGGTTTGAGGTCATCATCATTGCATGCAACGTTAAAGCCTCACTTTCAACCAAATTAGCAAATGCTTTTAAATCGCCATTTTGTAATATTTCTTTTATTTTTACTATATTCTCTTCTGCTTGTTTAAACCGTTGTTGTGCAAAAGGATGGTTATACATCAACTGATGTCCTACTGTGCTACTCACCTGTTTTTCGCCTTCATCAACTAATAAAATTGTATCGTGATAATTCTTGAAATTTTGATGAATTGTATATGGAAATTCTATTCCATACAAATTTGAACTTTCTGAAATTTCTTTATTATTTCCCCAAACAACAACGCTTCCTTTGACACTTCTACATGCGCTACCTGAACCCAATCGTGCTAAAAAAGATGCTTTTTTATAAAAATAATCATCATCTATTTTGGTATTTAGTGAGCGTTCTAAACTCATCACGCACAATGCCAAAGCACTCATTCCACTTGCTGATGAAGCAATTCCACTACTATGTGGAAATGAGTTTCTTGAGGTTATTATAAAATCATATGATGATAAATACGGACAATATTTTTCTATTCGCTCAAAGAATATTGCTATTTTTGGTTTAAAGTCGTCTTTCTTTACTCCTTCAAAATAAACTTCAAAACTTCCTATTTGGTTTTTCTTTTTTGTAAATTCTAGTGTTGTTAAGGTAAAACACGCATCTAAAGTGAAACTAATAGAAGTGTTTTCAGGAATTTGCTGTGCTTTTTTTCCCCAATATTTTACTAAAGCGATATTACTTGGTGTTTTCCACGTAAATTTACCTTCTTTTAAATTTGCTATTTCTAAACTGTTTGAAATAAAATCTTTTTCTGTCAAAGTTTCGTTATTTTATGCAAAGATAGTATTAGTTTTGTCAACTAAAAAATAACAGTTTTGAGCAGAAAAATTAAAATGATTTGGGACTTTAGAGGCCCTGACGCTGAGAGAACAGCGCAGCATCATTGCATTCACTTAAAAGAATATGCTGCAATTGAAAAATTACATTTTTACGAAATTGATACGCTTCAAGCTACGCAAACGCATCATATCGCATTTATGATTGTAGATGAAGTGAACGTACCTCAATTGCGAAAAGTTTTAAAACCGCACAGAGGTCAATTGGCTTAATAATTGTTAGATTGTAAGTGATTCGTACGCCACAAGTGCTGTGTGTAAATAGATTTTTACCTCTACTAAATCGCCATATTTTTTTCGTGCGCGTTCATAATTTCCCCAAGTTCCGTCATTATTTTGATTTTTTA
This sequence comes from uncultured Lutibacter sp., assembly GCA_947311835.1. Classification (GTDB taxonomy): domain Bacteria; phylum Bacteroidota; class Bacteroidia; order Flavobacteriales; family Flavobacteriaceae; genus Urechidicola. Next base: position 18,139 of record CAMZLV010000107.1, read on the forward strand.
ACAAATATGTTACGGCATTATCCAACGCTAAATCATTTATATTTAACATCTTCATACAAGTTACAAGTTCTGCTAATATGTCTCTATTGTTTTTTAATTGATATATTTTTGCGAGTTTAGGTAATACATCGTAAAAATAATTTAAATCTTCCATTCCAAACTTTGTTTGTGTGCTTTTTGCACCATATTCAAAGGCTATAAAAACAAAATGAGTTAATTCATATACTTGACTTAAAGTATATTGATTTGCTGCTAATTTATTATTCAAAACTCCTTTATAATTTTGAGTATCGCTTATTATTGCAGGTTTCCTTAATTTAAAATAATTATAATAATTTTCAAAGGCACATTTTTGCCAATCGCCTCGTTGTTTTAAATGATTATCTATTCTGCTTTTAACCTTTTTAAGTTCTGATTTATAATACATTACATCAAAATCTAATTCTTCTAACAAATATAAAATACGCAGATACGACATGCTATTTCGCTTAAAACTTCTTGCATCCAAACTAGCTAAATTATGAAAATCTTTGAGCAAGGTATAATCATATACTTTCTGTAATTTGCTTTTAATTTGTTGTCGCTCAGCATCGGTTTTTGCTTGATTAAACAGTTTCAAACCGAGTCCTAAATATTCAGAAAAATGCTTTTGCAAAGGGTAATTTTTATTTTTTATTTTTTCAATATCAAAATCTAATGCTAAAAACCATTCTGCTGTTCTTTTTTTTGCTTTAGTCAATGTATTCCCTACTCCTACTTTATCTTTTGAGTGTTTTATTTGTTGTATAACCTTTTGCTTTGGTTTGGTTTTAACGCTGTTTTCTTTATTCTTAGCGCAAGAAATAAATGCTAAAAATAGGCTTATACTTATTATCAGTCCTTTTTTCATGTGTACGTATATTTATTTGACATTACCATTCCAGCAATATATCCTCCAGTCCATGCATTTTGGAAGTTAAAACCGCCTGTAACAGCATCAATATTAAGAATCTCACCTGCAAAAAACAAGTTTTTATGTAGTTTACTTTCAAATCGTTTAAAATCTATTTCTTTTAAACAAACACCTCCTGCCGTAACAAATTCTTCTTTAAAAGTAGTTTTTCCATTAGCATTATAAAGCCCTTTTGTCAATTGGTTTGCTAACTCTTGTAATTGCTTATTACTCACATCTGACCAACGTTCGGTTGATGAAATATTACTAACTAATACCAAGCGTTCCCATAATCTTTTAGGAATATCAGCAAATAAAGATTTTAAAACAATTTGTTTTTTATTCAGTTGTTTTTTTGCCGATTTTAAGGTTTCAAATACTTTTTCGGTTGATTTTGACAACCAATTTACCTCAACATTATATTGGTAGTTTTTGGCTGCTAATACACACGCTCCAAAGGCTGATAATTTTAAAACTGCAGGACCACTCATTCCCCAATGTGTGATTAATAAAGGTCCTGATGATGTTAATTTTGTTTTTGCAATTTTAACCGTTGCATTTGGCACAGAAATTCCGAGTAAATCTTTTAACCTTTTATCATTAATATTAAACGTAAACAATGATGGAACTGGCGCTATAATTGAATGACCTAATTTTTCAACCAAACTCCATATTTTCGGATTAGAACCAGTCGCAATCAAGAGTTTATCTGCAATAAAAACGCCTTCACTTGTAGTGATTTCAAATTGTTCTTCATTCTTTTTTACCGATTCTACATTTTGATTAAATATTACTTTTACACCTGCATTTTCAGCACTTTTGGTCAAACAATCAATAATACTTTGTGATGAATTTGACTCAGGAAAAACACGATTGTCATCTTCAATTTTTAGCGGAACACCTCTGCTTTCAAACCATTCCATAGTATCTCCTGTCATAAACTGATGAAAAGGACCAAGTAGTTCTTTGTTTCCTCTTGGATAAAATTCAACCAAATCTCTTGGCACAAAACAAGCATGTGTTACATTACAACGTCCTCCTCCTGAAATTTTAACTTTCTGCAATACATTTTTTCCCTTTTCAAGGATAATTACTTCTGCCTTTGGATTGTTTTCTGCTGCAGTAATTGCCGCAAAAAATCCTGCTGCTCCTCCTCCTATTATTACTATTTTGCTCATTTTTAATTTTGTTTTCTAAGACCTCACAGGTTTTTAAAACCTGTGAGGTCTTTTTTATAAAACCATTTTTTTATAAGAAATTACAGTTTCAAACCCTTTCTCTTTAAAATATTTTGGCGTATCATCATTTCCTGTTACTAAAATAAAATCGCCTCCCCAAGCGCCCAAACTCTTTGTTTGTCCGAAATAATCATTGAAAATTAATTCTTGAATTGGTTTCGTTTTAATTACTTTTGATATAATTTGCTCGTGCTCTTTCATTAATTTTTCAAAATCGATTAAAGAATTACATTGAATCATTTGATCAGTAATCATTGCTATTTCTTTAATTTCAGATGATTTATTAACTGTAAACTCTTTATATCTTTTTATTCCGCTTTTACTATTTTGTTTTACATTTAAATGCACAAAATAGAGTTGATTCTTGAATTTTGGGTTAAAATCTACTTGCGAAACAATTGGTTTATTATTCTCCAATTGATACGTTATTGGCGTATTATTTTGCGCACAAGCAATATCATATCCGCTACCTCCAAAAGATACGTTTAATAACATAAACGCGTCAATATTTGCCCAAGTAGCGATATTATTTATCAAAGTTGATGAAGTCCCTAATCCCCAATTCCTAGGAAAAGTCAGATTTGTTGTAATTTTAAATCCACAATCAGAATTTAAAAAATTTGGATTTAATTTTTTGGCTTCTCGTAGTATTTTTTGAAGTGTTTGCGCTATTGATTCCTCTTTTTTATCGTTTTCAGAATAAAATGTTTCGTTAATTATTCTTAAATCTGACAAACGGAATTCAGTTTGAAACCAACACAATTGATGATTATCAAAACTTTGCCAAAGTAAACTTGGCTCCTTATTTTTTTCAACTACCAAATCTTGACCAAACTTAGTTGGTATCGCTAATGATTTAGCACCATCAAGAACTAAATATTCTCCTGTGATTAGTAGTTTTCCGTTGCTGAAATAGTTATTCAAATTTACTTTTATTCTAGTGTATACTTGTTATACAAACCTCTCGACTGCGCTCGAGGAGACACTTTATTGATTTATTTTCTTTTCATCCTCTCGACTGAGGTCAAGGATATAATTACTATTTTTTCAATTCATTATACGCTTCAACAACTGCACTATGTGATACTTGTTTGTCAGCAAAATAATTCATCAAATATTCTTTTTCACTTGCTGTTGCACCTAATTGTTTTATGATATTTGACAAGTGCATTTTCATATGTCCATGCTGTATTCCTGTAGTTGTTAAGGCTCTTAATGCTGCGAAATTTTGTGCCAATCCTGCAACTGCAACTAGCATCATCAATTCTTTTGCTGATGGATTTTGAAGCATTTGTAAAGAAAGTTTTGCTAATGGATGTAAGGCTGTTAAACCGCCAACAGTTCCAAGTGCTAAAGGTATTTCTATCCAAAATTTAAAAACGCCATCTTTAATTTCACAATTGGTCAAACTCTTATACTTTCCGCTTTTAGAAGCAAATGCATGCGCACCAGATTCTACGGCTCTAAAATCATTTCCTGTCGCTAAAACCACAGCGTCAATTCCGTTCATAATTCCTTTGTTATGCGTAACTGCTCGATGCGGTTCTACATTAGCAATTTGTACTGCTTGCTTGAATTTTTGGGCGTACATTTCGGCATTTTCTGCATACAATTCTTCTACTTTACATGATACTTCTGCTCTTACCAAACATTCAGGAACATAGTTAGACAAGATACTCATTACTACTTGGATATCATCCTTTTTAAATTCGTTTGCAATAGCCTCTAAACACGAGTTAATGAAGTTCGCTCCCATTGAGTCTTGCGTATCAAAGGTAACGTGTAATTGATAGTAATTTTCTAAATCTGTAGTTTTATTTCGAAGTTCTATATCTAAAATTCCTCCTCCACGCTTTCGCATATTTTTGGTTATCGATTCGGTAACTTTATATAAATCTTCTTTTTTATTGCTAAAATAAGTTTCTAAATCTTTAAAATTACCATCATACATAAAATGTACTTGTCCTATTTTTTTTGTCGAAATTACAGTTGCTTTAAAACCTCCACGAGTACTCCAAAACTTAGCAACCAATGACGCTGCAGCAACAACCGAACTTTCTTCAACTACCATCGGAACAATATAGTCTTTGCCATTTATCACAAAATTTGGTGCTACTCCATACGGCAAATAATAATTTGTAATGGTGTTTTCAATAAAATCATCGTGTAGTTCTTGTAATTTTTGATTGGTATTCCAATATTGTTTTAAAGTAGTTCTAACATTATCATCATCAGAAAAAAAAGCGCTTACAATCCAATCTATTTTTGCTTCTTTTGATAATTTCGAAAATCCAGAAATTTGTTTTTGCATGGGTTCTATAATTTTAAAGCACAAATTTAGTCTTTTTAATATTTTTAACAGATTTTATCTCAAAAATTCCGTAAACTTGGGGTTTAAAATCAAATACATGAAGAAATTATTTTTACTCCTATTCGCTATTTTGTTAATTAACAGTTGTTCAACTGCTCAAAAAACTACAAAATCAGCAAAAATTAATCAAGAAACTAGTAGTGATGATGCTCCAAAAGAAATCACTTTAGAAGATATTTGGAAAAATGGAACTTTTAGAACGAAACGACTAAATTCTTTTCATTCAATGGACAAAGGTGACTTTTATGTAGTTGTTAATAACCGTGGAAAAGAGTTAGACCGTTATTCTTATAAAACTTTAGACAAAGTGGAAACCATTTTAAATGTTGATGCACTTGATGGCATCCATTCTCTTTACGATTATACTTTTTCATCAGATGAAAATAAAATTATTATTGGTACTGAGCAAGAGCAGATTTTCCGTCATTCATCACGAGGAATTTACTATGTATATGATTTATCATCTAAAAAACTAGAAAAAATTTCTGAAAATAAAATTCAAGAACCTACCTTTTCTCCTGATGAAAGTAAAGTAGCATTTATGTATCAAAACAATCTTTATTATAAAGATTTGAGCAATAACAAAACGATTCAAATTACTTTTGATGGTAAAAAAAATAGTATAATAAATGGTATTACAGATTGGGTTTATGAAGAAGAATTTGCCTTTGTAAGAGCCTTTGATTGGAATGGAAATTCTGATAAAATTGCTTTTATTCGATTTGATGAAACTGATGTTCCTGAGTTTTCTATGGATATTTTTGGCAAAGATTTATATCCTAAACAACAAGTATTTAAATATCCGAAGGCAGGAGAAAAAAATGCTGATGTGAGTTTACATATTTACAACTTAAAATTAAACGCAAGCAAAAAAGTTGATTTAGGAGTTAAACAGCAAGATTACATTCCGCGAATTGAATGGACAAACAAAGCAAATACACTTTGTGTAACAACTCTAAACCGTCATCAAGATAATTTATACCTTTTATTTGTTGATGGAAATACTCTTCAAAACAAGTTGATTTTAAACGAAACAGATGATGCATATGTTGACATTACTGATAATTTAACTTTTTTAAATGACAATTCATTTATTTGGACAAGTGAACGTGATGGTTACAACCATATTTATCATTATAATGAAAACGGAACGTTGATAAACCAAATAACCAAAGGTAAATGGGAAGTAACTGCTTATTATGGTTATGATGCAACTACTAGCAAAATTTACTTTCAATCTACAGAAGATGGCTCTATTAACCGAACCATCTCTGCAATCAATTTAGATGGAACAAATCAACAAAAGTTAAGTACAAAAATTGGTAAAAACTCAGCATCGTTTAGTCATAGTTTTAATTATTATATCAATACATTTTCTAATGCAAAAACACCAACTTTATACACACTAAACGAAGCAAAAACAGGAAAAGAAATCAAAGAAATACGGAATAATAATGAACTTTCTGATTTATTAGCAACTTATAAAATTGGCGAAAAAGAATTTTCAACGATTACTATTAATGGAGAAGATTTAAATATGTGGATGATAAAACCTGCAGATTTTAATCCGAATAAAAAATATCCATTATTTATGTTTCAATATTCAGGTCCAGGTTCGCAACAAGTAGGGAACCATTGGAATAGTGCAAATGACTATTGGTATTATATGCTTAGCCAAAAAGGCTATATCATTGCGTGTGTAGATGGTAGAGGAACAGGATTTAAAGGACGTGATTTTAAAAAAATAACGCAAAAAGAGTTGGGAAAATATGAGATTGAAGATCAAATTGCAGCCGCAAAATCACTCGGAAATAGAAGTTATATTGACGCAAGTAGAATTGGAATTTGGGGATGGTCATTTGGAGGCTATATGTCGTCATTAGCAATTACCAAAGGAGCCGATACTTTTAAAATGGCAATTGCCGTTGCACCTGTTACTTCTTGGCGTTTTTACGACACCATTTATACCGAACGCTATATGCAAACTCCACAAGAAAACGCGAGTGGATATGATGAAAATTCGCCGATAAACTTCACAAACTTATTGAAAGGAAGTTATTTATTAGTTCACGGAACTGGTGACGACAACGTGCATGTACAAAATACGATGCGTATGATAAATGCATTGGTAAAAGAGAATAAACAGTTTGATTTATTTGTATATCCTGACAGAACACACGGAATTTATCGTGGAAAGAATACAAGATTACATCTTTATAAAAAAATGACTACTTTTATCGAACAAAAATTATAAAACTCAAAATTAATTAAAATAACTAAACACTATGTCAACAACAACATTAAAACCACATCAAAAAGAACTTTTCGGACATCCAATTGGACTGTACGTACTATTTTTTACTGAAATGTGGGAACGCTTTTCTTATTACGGAATGCGTGCAATATTGGTAATTTATATGATTGCAACTGCAATGGATAAAAACGGAGCAGGACTAGGATGGACACGAGGAGAAGCACTAGCACTATATGGCTGGTATGTAATGTTAGTATATGTTGTTTCGATTCCTGGAGGAATTTTAGCAGATAAAATATTAGGACAGAAAAAAGCAGTAATGATTGGTGCTTTTATTTTAGTGCTAGGACACGGAACATTGGCTATTGAAGCGCCTTGGGCATTTTTTGTAGGATTAGGATTAATTATTTTAGGTGTTGGTTGCTTAAAACCTAATATTTCTACAATGGTTGGTGGCTTATATGCAAAAGGTGATATTCGTAGAGATAAAGGATTTTCTATTTTTTATATTGGTATTAATTTAGGCTCACTATTAGCTACAACATTTATAGGAATGGTAGTTGCAAAATGGGGTTGGCACGCAGGATTTGCTATGGCAGGAATTGCGATGCTTTTTGGTTTACTAGTTTATATTTGGGGACAAAAATATATAGCTCACGTAGGAAATAAACCTACCGAAGCACAAAAAGAAGCCGATGTTTCTTTAATGGAAATATTTGCTAGAATATTCAAATCACCTATACATTTGGTTATTTTAATAGTAATGTTAGCGCTTTCACTTTATGCAGGTTTTACTTTTGAAGGCGTAGATCATTGGGGTTATGGCGCTTTGTTTATTTTCTTGTCATTTGTAGTAGGACTGCTTATGATGATTTATAAAGGTCTAGAAACGCAAGTAGAAAAAGACCGTTTTTTAGTGCTATTACTATCTTTCTTTTTGGTAGTGGTGTTTTGGGGAGCATTTGAGCAAGCAGGAGGTTTAATGAGTATTTATACCGAAACAAAAACGAACAGAATGCTCTTTGGTTATGAAATACCTACACCAATGTTTCAAGGCTTAAACGCAGGGTTTATCTTGCTTTTTGCCGTTGCTGTTGCTAACTATTGGGCAAAACGAAAAATAAAAGGCAAAGAAGCATCTTCTTTATTTAAAATGGCTACAGGTACCATCATTATGGGACTTGGGTTTGTATTTATGGTTTTTGCTGTAAAAGATTACGAAGCTCACGGTAAATCAGCGATGATTTGGTTAGTTTTAGCATACCTTTTCCATACCATTGGAGAGTTGAGTTCTTCGCCAGTATCACTTTCTTTTGTTACTAAATTAGCACCAGTAAAATATGCCTCTTTAATGATGGGATTGTATTTTGCAGCAACAGGATTAGGAGGTAAAATGGCAGGTATTGTTGGTGAATATTCTCAACTAAAACCGTATAAAGCTACTATGACAGCTTCTAAAGAAGCTATAAATAATGTGGTTGCAAAAGATACTTTAGAATTGTATGATTATAAAACCAAAAAAGAATACAAGGTTTTTGATTATCCTATTAATAAAGACAAAGCATTTAATGTAAAAGGCTTAATTTATTTAGCCGATAATAAAGTAGTTTTTGAAGATGAAAAAACAAAAGAACCGTTAAATAATTTATTTAAAATAACAAAAGATGAAAAACATGATTATTTAGCTTCACTAAAAACATATTTAACAGAAAACAAAGTAACAAAAGCAACTGCGCAACATGTAACATTGAACTTTAAAAAAGACGAAGAAAAAGCTAAAATACTTGTCAATGTTGGTGATGGTAAAGACTATGCACTTACCTTTACTGTTGATGAGCAGCAAAGTAAACAGGAATTTAAAACTTTCTTAGGAATAACCATATTTACTGTGATATTTAGTTTACTAGTAATTGCACTCTTAAAACCATTAAAACGCTTAACTCACGGTGCTGAAGATGATGAAGTTGAAATGCATTAGTCGTTTTAAATTAGTCAAACCGTAGTTATTTCAATATAAACGCTCCTTTTTGTGATACGTCATAAAAAGGAGTGTTTTTTTGTTCGCATGTTTGTTGCCATCTTTTTTTATAGGTTTTATAGTTAGAACCATCAGCAATAATTAATTGAGGCTTTAAATTTTCAATCAATCGTAGTAAGTTTATTTTAGGAGATTGCTGTAATAGTACAATTTGAGGCTTAAATCCATCAATATTATAAACTCCTAAACTGTCAACAATTAGAATTTTTTTGTCTTTAAAATGATAACTATTTGGTATTGAATCTATACTAGTTATCTTTGTTTTTCCAATGCCAATTCTATAATTTTTTAAAATAATGCTTTTTGCAAAACTAATACTATCTAAGTTGTGAAGTATCTTTATATTATCTCCCTTTCTATCTGCTATTAAAGAATTTCTACTTTTTTTAAAAACAATAAATTCATCAGTTGATTGAAGTACTTTCTTTTCATAAATAAATACTGATTGCATCTGTAAAATAGCTGCTAAAAAATAGAACAAACGCTTTGTTGTTCGCTTTTCAAAAAAACGAAATCCGAAAATTATTAGAAAATATGATACTACAAGCATCAATAAAGAAAATGAGATGTTTTTAAACAAATAATCTTCTTGTGATGCTATCAAACTTATCAACTTATTCATTGTATGAATCAAAAAATTATAGCCATTTGACATAAACTCAGGAAGTATATTTAGCAACGCCAACGCAATTACTAAAACGCCAAAACCGAGTATCAAACCAAGCGCTGGAATAATCAATAAATTAGATATAAAAAACAAACTCGGAAATTGATGAAAATAGTATAAACTCAAAGGTAAAATTCCTATTTGTGCAGCAATTGAAACGGTTAAAAGTTTCCAGAAAAAGTTGACTATTTTATAATTTGGAAACCATAAACCAACCAATAATGGTTGTAACCAAACAATAAAAAACACAGCCAAATAACTTAATTGAAATCCGACATCAAACAAAAAAGAAGGATGAAATAAGAGTAGAAAAAACATTGAAATAATCAATGTATTATACACATTTGTAGGTCTGTTTACTTGCATTCCGATAGCAACTGCTGTAAACATTGTTACTGCTCGCACTACTGATGCTGACATACCTGCAATAAAAGCAAAAATCCATAAAAAAGAAATTACAACTATTAATTTTATGAATTTTCCATTTTTTAATCGTTCTAAAGGTGCAAATAAAAAGTTCAGAATTAGCAGTATAATTCCGACATGCAAACCTGAAACTGCCAAAATATGGATGGCTCCTGCTCCTGCATAACTTTGCAACAATTCTGGTGAAATATCTTGACGTTGCCCTAATAATAATGCGTTTATAACACCTAATTCATCTCCTTTAAAACCGTTTTCTTTCAATTTTACATTGATAGTTCTTCTAAAATTAGCAGCCAAACCCTTAAAAGAAAATACACGTTTTGATAAGTGTAAAAACTTATGATTTGATGTTCTTATTTGATGATATATCTGTTTGTTTTTAAGATAGCTGCTATAATCAAATGAATAAGGATTTTTGGGTGTATTCACTTGTTTAAATTCTGATGATACATATATCTTATCATCTACAAATAGTTTTGTAACACTATCCTTTTTGACACTTAAAAGCACCTTTCCGACTGTAGAATGCATATTTACTTTTACTACAAGCGCTTCATATTTATCATTGTAATTTCCTGATTTCAAAACTTTATCAATAATTAAAACGATGTTATTTCCTTCAGAAATAAAATGAGTATAATGCCGTGAATTATTCAAGTCATTATGCACAAAACTTGTTGAAATTCCGACAAAAAAAGTGAGTAAATAGGTAAGTAAATTAAAATGTAAATACTGTGAAAACGATTTATTTGACAGCCAATACGACAAGGTTAAAAGGAAAAACAATCCTATTAAGATAACAGACAAATAATTAAATTGAATATCAAAAACACGTCCAAATACAATTCCTAAAACAAGAAAAAAAGTGAGTTGAATTGGTATAAATCTAAATAGTCGTTGCATAGCACCCTAAAGGTACTAAATTTTATTTAACTACCTCTTTTGCAACTTTTTCACTAGCGCCTTTCCCTCCAAGTTTCTGTATTAATTCACGGTAATCCTCCAGTATTTTTTGACGATGCGCTTCATCTAAAATTTTACTGAGTTCTTTTTCTAATTTGGCTTCATTAAAATCGTTTTGAATTAATTCTGTAACAGATTCTCTATTCATAATTAAATTTACTAACGAAATGTATTTAAGCGTAATTATTCGCTTTGCTATTTGATACGACAGCCAACTTCCTTTGTAACATACTACTTGAGGTACTTTAAATAATGCCGTTTCAAGTGTAGCTGTACCTGAAGTTACTAATGCTGCATGAGAAATAGAGAGTAAATCATATGTTTTATTACTGATGAATTTTATAGAATCCGTTTTTATAAACTGCTGATAAAAAGCATAATCTTGGCTTGGCGCTCCTGCAATTACAAATTGATAATTGGTAAATTTGTCAGTCATTTTAAGCATTATACTAAGCATTTTTTTTATTTCTTGCTTACGACTTCCAGGAAGAAGTGCTATAATTGGTTTGTCAGACAAATTATGTTCATCTTTGAATTTTTTCGCATCAATTGGAGCCTTATCAGCAATCGCATCTAACAATGGATGTCCTACAAAGTGTACTTTATAATTGTATTTTTTATAAAAATCTTCCTCAAATGGTAATGTTACAAATAATTTATCTACATCGCGTTTGATATCCGCTACTCTACTCGCTCTACTTGCCCAAACTTGTGGTGCAATATAATAGTTTGTCTTAAAGTTTTGTTGTTTCGCCCATTTTGCAATACGCAAATTAAAACCAGAATTATCAATAAAAATAATACGGTCAGGCTGATAGTTAGCAATATCATTTTTGCAAAATTTGATAAAACCTAAAATTGTTTTTAAATTTAATAGCACTTCTAAAAAACCCATAAAAGCGCGTTCTTTATAGTGCTTTACAAGAGTTCCTCCAACTTGTTGCATGAGGTCGCCTCCCCAAAATCTAAATGTAGCATTCGCATCTTCTTTTTTTAATGCTTTCATCAAATTAGAGCCGTGTAAATCTCCTGACGCTTCTCCTGCTATTATGTAATATTTCATTTAAACTAACTTAGAAATCAAAATAATTAAGGCAACCAAAATTGTAGCCATCAATACACCTCTTGCTCTATAATCTTGCTTTTTTTTGATAAATAAGAAAAAAACGGCTAAATTAGGAATTACAGCATATCCTAAAACTTTTGCATATAAATTTTGCTGATGAATTAACACCAACGAACGATTAAAACTATATGTTGAAAAAAATTCAAGATATATATAAAAACCACATGCTGTAGTTAATATTCCTACTAAAAATCCGATTAAAATTTCTTTTTTTATGTTTATCATTATTAAAAGTTCCAATTAGTTAATTTTTGAATAAATTGATGCGCAGTTAAATCAAATTGTACAGGTACAACAGACACATAATTATGTGCCAAAGCCCATTCGTCAGTATCTTTTCCATCATCCATCAGTTCAAATTTTCCAGAAAGCCAATAGTACTCTTTTCCCAACGGATTTACCCTTTTATCAAAACTTTCTACCCAATTTCCTCTTGCTTGACGGCAAATTTTAATGCCTTTAAAATCCGTTTCCGTTTTTGGAAAATTCACATTTAACACAACACCTTCAGGCAATCCGTTATCTAAAACATTTTTTACTATTTTTTTTATTGATTGCTCTAAATTATCAAAATTAGCATCCCAAGAATAATCTAATAATGAAAATCCAATTGCAGGTATTCCTTCAATTCCTGCTTCAATGGCAGCGCTCATAGTACCAGAATAAATGACACTTATTGATGAATTTGAACCGTGATTAATTCCAGAAACGCATAAATCTGGTTTTCTACCTAATACTTCTCTTACTCCTAACTTTACACAATCTGCAGGAGTTCCTGAGCATTTGTATTCTATCTGATTGCCTTTATCAACAGTAATTTTATCACAAGTAAGCGTTGAATCAATCGTTATTGCGTGTCCCATTCCACTTTGCGGACTGTCAGGCGCAACTACAACAACATCGCCAATTGAATTCATTATTTCAATTAATTTTCGGATTCCTGGAGAAGTGATACCATCATCGTTTGTCACTAAAATTAAAGGTTTTTTTGCCATCTGATTTTAAAATCTATTAGCAACAAATTTACCATAATTTTATTGTTTTATAATTTAAATTAACTTTAACATTTGGTAAACAACTAAAAAATGTATTTTTCGTTAATAAAAAAAAGGATTAAATCGCTATAAATCACAAAAACATAGTATTTTAGGCATTTCCTAAAAATAACACAAAATAAAGAGAGAAGATGAAACGGAATTTAAGATATTTGACAGCAGCGATACTACTAATTTTTATATTAGTAGGTTTTACGCACAACAATAAAGAAAATGATAAGGATAAGGTTCTAATTGGTTTGTTAAATAATATTTTAACTAACGGTCATTACGAACCGAAAGAAATTAACGATACTTTTTCGAAAGTTATTTTTGACAATTTTATCAATAGTTTAGATCCTGCAAAACGCTATTTTATACAGTCTGACATAGATGAGTTTTCAAACTATAAAACAACCATTGACGATCAAATATTAAATTCTAATATTGATTTTTTTAACTTGGTTTACAAACGTTTTACACAACGTGTAAACGAGGCAAAAAGTTATTATAAAGATATCTTAAAGAAACCGTATGATTTTTCTATTGATGAAACATTGGATGTAGATTATAAAAACAAACAATTTGCAAAGAGTAAAGATGAAATTTATAACATCTGGAAAAAACAACTAAAACACAGCACTTTGTCAAGATTATATGATGAAATTAACGACAATTTAAATCCAACAAAAAATAAAATTGTATCAAAATTTGAAAAAGAATTTCAAAAAAACATATTGAAATCAAATTTCAATTTTAGAGATTACTACACCTCAACTAATGAGATTAAAAAAATTCAAAAACTACTTGTTAAAAACGGTATTAACCTTGGAAACTACGGTAATAACAACAATGGTATAGATGGTTTTTATGGAAGAATGACGCGTGTTGGAATTGCCAAATACAAATCAAAAATAAAAGCATCAGAAAAACCTAAAAATGATAAAGTATCAAAAGAGCAGTTTGTAAAATTAGAAGAAGAAGCAAGAGAAAAAACAAAAAAGAATTATGACGAATTTTATGAAGCCATGAAAGATTTTGGTCATGATGATTGGTTTGCTACATACCTAAACACCATTACTGAAGCTTTTGACCCTCACACTACTTATTTTGCTCCTCGAAATAAAAAAGAATTTGATGAAAGTATTTCTGGACGTTTAGAAGGTATCGGAGCACGATTATTTAAAAAAGATGATTACACAAAAGTAACCGAACTTATTTCTGGTGGTCCAGCTTGGCGTGCTGGTGAACTAGAAGTTGGAGATATTATTTTAAAAGTAGCTCAAGGCGATGAAGAACCTGTAGATATTGTTGGGATGCGCATTGGTAAAGCCATTGAATATATTAAAGGTCCTAAAGGCACAGAAGTACGACTTACCTTAAAAAAAATTGACGGTTCAACCAAAGTAATTTCTATTATTAGAGACATTGTAGAACTACAAGAAACCTTTGTAAAATCTAGTATTGTAACTAAAAACGGAAAGAAATTTGGCGTTATTAACCTTCCAAAATTTTACATCGACTTTAGTGATAGAAATGCAAGAAATTGCGCAACTGATATGGCACTAGAAATTGAAAGACTTAAAGAAGAAAATATCAGTGGAATTCTTATCGATTTAAGAAATAACGGAGGCGGATCGTTGCCTTCTGTTATTAAAATGGCAGGGTTATTCATAAAAGATGGCCCTATTGTACAAGTAAAATATAGAGAAGATAAACCAATCGTACAAAAAGATAGAGACAAATCTATCCTTTGGGATGGTCCTCTTGTTGTACTTACAAATGAATTATCTGCTTCTGCATCAGAAATTTTTGCTGCTGCAATGCAAGATTACAAAAGAGCCATTATTATAGGAAGCAAACAAACCTACGGAAAAGGAACAGTTCAAAATGTATTAAACCTAAATAGATATATCAAATCTGATGTTGATTTAGGAGGTTTAGCACTTACCATCCAAAAATTTTATAGAATAAACGGAGGCTCAACTCAATTAGAAGGTGTAAAACCAGACATTATACTTCCGTCACGCTACGCCTATATGGATGTTGGAGAAAAAGATTATGACAATCCATTGGCTTGGGATCATATCGAAAAAGCAAACTATACACAATGGAATAATTACACCAATTTTGATGATGTAATAAGTAAAAGCATTAGCAGAATAAACAATAATTCGCAATTCTTACTAATTGATGAAAATGCAAAATGGCTTAAAAAAGGACAGGATGACACTACAGTTTATTTAAACTACGAAGCCTACAAAAATGATGTAGAACAACATAGCGAAGAAAGCAAACGCTTTGAAAAACTATCAAAATACGAAACAAATCTTACGTTTACATCTCCTAAGTATGAAATAGATATCATTCAAAAAGACACCTTATTAGGAAAAAAACGAATCGCTTGGCATAAAAATTTATCCAAAGATATATACATTGAAGAAAGTCTAAATGTTTTAAACAGTTTAAAATTGGTGCAAAATCAATATCAAGCAGTTAAAAATTAAACGTTCTCAATTAATTTATTAAATTCGCCTTTCAATTTTATTTATATGAATTTCGAAGTACCTTTTAACACAACTTGGTCAGACTTTGACCCAAACGCACATATGCGACATACAGCATATAATGATTACGCTGCAGAAGTGCGTTCACGCTTCTTTTTGCACCATGGTTTTTCATTAACAGAATTTGCAAAACACGGCATTGGCCCTATTTTATTTGAAGAAAATACACGCTTTTTTAGGGAAATTCTAATAGGACAAGATATAAAAGCCGACTTACAATTAATAGCTGCTTCACCTAAATTTGAACGATTTAAATTCAAGCACAACATCATTAAAACGGATGGCGTAATTGCGGCAGAAATCAAGGTTTATGGCGCTTGGATTGATCTTAAAAAAAGAAAATTGACAGTACCTCCTCAAGAAATGATTGCTATTTTTGAAAAATTAGAAAAATCAGCTAATTTTGAGGTAATACCACTAAAAAATGCGAAATAGCAAAGCCATTTACGCACTGATATCGCTATTAATTGCTATCGGATTTTATTATTTGAAGCAAAAAAAAGGATATCAAAAAACAAAAATATCCATTGAAGGGTTTAATTATTTACCAACCTCAACAACTGGACAAATAGTACAACATAAAAATTATACCTTATCGTATAACGAGTTGTACGAACAAGCAGAATGGGTTGCTTACGAGTTAAAAAAATCACACTTAACTCACGATGACAGAAAACGCCCATACTTTATTAGCGATCCTAAAATTATAACAAAATCAGCAAATTATAAAAATTACAAACGCTCAGGATACGATAGAGGTCATCTTTGTCCTGCAGGCGACAGAAGATTTTCAAAAGAAGCCTACAACGAAACATTTTACACCTCTAATATTACTCCTCAAAAAAATAGTTTTAACGCAGGCGTTTGGAATAGATTAGAAATGCAAACACGCTATTGGACAAAAAAATATAGCGATTTATACATTGTTACTGGAGGAATTTTAACCAAAGATTTAAAAACAATAGGTTTTGAAGATGTTGCTGTACCAAAATTATTTTACAAAATAATTTTAGACTATAAAAACAACAAAGCAATTGCATTTTTACTTCCTCATAAAGAATCTACAGAATCTTTAAAAAACTTTGT
>CAMZLV010000108.1 GCA_947311835.1 uncultured Lutibacter sp.
ACCAATAAAAAACTTAAAAACAGAAAAAAACTCAAGAAAAAAATGATTCTTGAGTTTTTTTGACTTTATGTGGGAAGAAAACTATCTTGTTAGTCTTACTTCTGAAAGCGCCTTATTATATTGCTTTTAATGAATTTGAAAAGTTAGTGTAAAATAAAACAACGCAGTTTTTTTCACTTAGACTCTAACTTAAAAAAGTGTGTAAACTTTTTCTTGTGGTTCGATTATTTTGCAGTCGAACCCTTTTGTATATAGCAATAAAATATAGAAAAAGCCACTTACTACTGTTGCAAGTGGCTTTTAATTTTACCGTTTTACAACGATGTTAATTGTCTATTTTTGAAAGGCAGCCCATTTAGTATTAACTGCTGCTTCGGCGTCTAAGAGTGATAAAACCTCATCTACAATATCTTCACTTAGTTCTAAGAAAGTTGTAAAACCGACGCAAGAAGCGTTAATTTCACCTAATATATACTTGTCTTCTCCTGTTTTCTTATCTGTGTCTAACATAAAATCAGCAGTCCAAATTAAAGGTAAATCATAATTACCTAATTTTGATTGTATTGTAGGTAGCGATTTTTTTACAAGTTCAACTAATTCTGGCCATTTTTCAGGTTTATCATATCTATATTTTGCTCCTGAAAATAAAGTTGCTGAAAAGGCATCTTTTGTTTGTGCTGGTTTTTTATGAACAATATTTACAACATTATCTCGTAACATTAATACTCTAATTTCTCCTTCTACTATTCTTTCTAAGAAAGGCATATCTAACAACATTCCATTTTGACCTTCTAGATATTGAATACAAAATTCTAAAAAGTCTTGTAGTGTTTTTTCTTCTGTATGATTGTCTTTAGCCTCAGTTAGTTTTAACTTTGCAGTTAAAGGAATACTCTTTTTTCCTTTATATTTTTCAGCATCAATAACTTCTACTCTCCAAATACCTTCTCCTGTAGAACCTCTATTTTGTTTAATAACACGTACACCATTAGTTAAACTTGATGGAAAATCATTTTTAAGAGTGTCAAAATCATAATAAGTATAAACATCTTCAGGAACAATATCTGTACCTTTTAATTTTTCTACAGAATTTTTAGCTCCATAAGCAATCATTGCATCAGGATGTGGTAATCCTTCAACACCATTTCGAACTAATTCTCGTAACATTTGAAAATAACCAGTTTCATCCACTAAATTCCCAGGATTTACTCTACTGATGTAAGCATCTGCTTTATTTATGGTGTGACGATAGATTTCGCCTCTATCCTCATCAGTATAAAATATTATTTCTGCCGACCAACCTTTATTTCTGAAAGAATCGATAATCGGTTTAGAATCTTTTCTAAATCCATATTTTCCTTTGTCAGAGCCTCCTCTTGCTTCAAAAATTACTACATGTTTTTTCATTTTTTAGTTATTTATAAATTAATAACATCAAATTTATTATAATATTTTTGTGTTTTCTATGATATAAATCATATAAATTTAGGAATATGAATTAAGGTGTGATTATTTGGTTTTGAATATCTTGTTAAGGAGTGTTGATTATAAAATTTTTATAACGTCACTTTATAAAAATAGTAAGTCCATCCTCTTAATTAATTGATGTCTTGTCAGTATTTTTAAAATTAAAAAAGCCACTTGTAACAAAACAAGTGGCTTTTTTTTAATTTTTTTATTGCAATGAGTATCATTACATCATTCCAGGCATTCCGCCTCCCATTGGTGGCATTCCTGCTGCTGGAGCATCTTCTTTAATGTCAACTAACGCACATTCGGTAGTTAAAATCATTCCTGCTACTGATGCAGCATTTTCTAAAGCAATACGTGTAACTTTTGTAGGATCTATAATTCCTTCTTTTAGCATTTTTACGTATTCGCCACTTTTAGCGTTATAACCAAAATCTCCTTTACCTTCTATAACTTTTGCTACCACAACAGAGCCTTCTTTACCTGTATTTTCAACAATTTGTCTTAAAGGTTCTTCAATTGCTCTATTGATAATTTTCACTCCAGTAATTTCATCAATATTGTTGGTAGAAATTTTTTCTAAAACTGATTTTGCTCTAACTAGCGCAACGCCTCCTCCAGCAATAATACCTTCTTCAACTGCTGCTCTAGTTGCATGTAAAGCATCGTCAACTCTATCTTTTTTCTCTTTCATTTCTACTTCACTAGCAGCACCAACATATAAAACTGCAACACCTCCAGCTAATTTAGCCAAGCGTTCTTGAAGTTTTTCTTTGTCGTAATCAGAAGTGGTAGTTTCTATTTGTGATTTGATTTGATTTACTCTCTCTTTAATTGCTTTTGCATCTCCAGCGCCATTAACTACAGTAGTATTATCTTTATCAATAGTTACTCTTTCTGCAGTTCCAAGCATGTCAATAGTTGTTTTTTCTAATGACAAACCTAATTCTTCAGATATTACTGTTCCGCCTGTTAAAACAGCAATATCTTGTAGCATTGCTTTTCTGCGGTCACCAAATCCAGGAGCTTTAACGGCTGCAATTTTAAGTGCGCCTCGTAATTTATTCATTACTAATGTTGCTAAGGCTTCACCTTCTACATCTTCGGCAATAATTAATAATGGTTTTCCTGTTTGAGCAACTGGTTCTAGAACTGGAAGTAAATCTTTAAGAGATGTTATTTTTTTCTCAAATAATAAAATGTAAGGATTTTCTAAATCGGCTAACATTTTTTCTGTATTTGTAACAAAATAAGGAGATAAATAACCTCTATCAAATTGCATACCTTCAACGATATCTACATAGGTTTTTGTCCCTTTTGCTTCTTCAACAGTTATTACACCTTCTTTACCTACTTTTCCAAATGCTTCTGCAATTAAATCTCCAATTACATTATCATTATTTGCTGAAATTGAAGCAACTTGCTGTATCATTTCTTTTTTGTTTCCAACGGTTTTAGATTGCTTGTGTAAGTCGGTTACAATTGCTTCAACAGCTTTGTCAATACCTCGTTTTAAATCCATTGGATTTGCTCCTGCAGCAACATTTCTTAAACCTTCCTTTACAATTGCTTGTGCTAGTACAGTTGCAGTTGTTGTACCGTCACCAGCCAAATCATTGGTTTTTGAAGCAACTTCTTTTACCATTTGAGCGCCCATATTTTCTAATGGATCTTCTAACTCAATTTCTTTCGCTACTGAAACACCATCTTTTGTAACTACAGGTCCGCCAAACGATTTACCTATTACTACATTACGTCCTTTTGGTCCTAATGTTACTTTTACTGCATTAGCCAATGCATCAACACCGCGTTTTAAACCGTCGCGTGCTTCTATATCAAATTTTATATCTTTTGCCATCTTTATAAGTTTTTTAGTTATTAAATAATTGCGAAAATATCGCTTTCTCTCATTATTAAATAATCGTTTCCGTCAACATTTAATTCTGTTCCTGCATATTTTCCGTATAGAACAGTGTCGCCAACTTTTACTGTTATAGGTTCGTCTTTCGTTCCTTTTCCTACTGCAATTACAGTTCCTTTTTGTGGTTTTTCTTTTGCAGAATCTGGAATAATAATTCCACTTGCAGTTGTTGTTTCTGCTTGTATTGGTTCTATTAGAACTCTGTCTGCTAATGGTTTTATGTTAATTTTACTCATTTTTTGAATAATTTTAGGTTGTTATTGTTAAATAATGATTTTGCTAAAAGTATGCCAAATCAATTTTTGTGACAATTGTGTAAAAAAAAATGCCAACGTGTCATTTTCGTTGGCATTTTAAATGTTTTTATATGTAATCAAACTTTAATTGACAGTATCTTTTGATATTGGTTGGTCAATTGCTGGTGCTTCTTGAAACTCTCTATTCTCTAAAGTTTTTTCAATTGTAGATTCTGTTGGAACATTATTTCTGTTAGGTAAAGCAAAGTTAGATAACAATATCAATGCTAATAAAGCTATTGAAAGTCCCCAAGTACTTTTGTCTAAAAAGTTTGTTGTGTTTTGAACTCCTCCACCAAGTGATTGTGTTCCTCCACCGCCAAATGAAGATGAAAGCCCTCCTCCTTTAGGGTTTTGAACCATTATAATTAATACAAGTAGTACGGCTACTATTATAATTAATATCATAAATGTTGTATACATAATCTTATTTTTTATCTAATGTTTTTATTGCTTTAATTTGGAGTGCAAAGTAACTACTTTTTTCTGGATATTTCAAACTTAATATCCGATAAGCTTTAATTGCGTTTTTGTATTTTTTTTGTTCAAGATAAACTCTTGCAAGCGTTTCGGTCATTAAGGTGTTATAATCTGTAGTTTCTTGCTTGATACTACTTTGGCTAGAATCAGTTTTTTTTACAGGTTTTATTTTAGGATTATTGGCGATAAATTTATCAACTAAGTCAAATTTTCGTTTTAAAACACCTTTTTTTTCTTTTCTTTTGATAGGTTTAATAGAACTCAATTGCAACCATTCGTTAAATGAATGTGATTCGTTTTTTTCAAAAGTAAGTGGTTTACCAATTTTAAGTGTTTCTTTTGAGCGTTCAACCTTTTCTTGTTCTTTTGGTTTTGTAATGTTCTTTTCGGTAATAGTTTCTACCTCTTTGTTTGTGGTTTCTTTTTCATCATCTATAAAAACAAATGAAGTGATAAAATCAAATAATACTTTTCTATCTGTAGTATGTGCTGCAGTTTTTTTAAGTGTTTGGTTGTATCTAAAACTGTCTTGATTTTTTAATCCTTTTAGATGCAATGCTCTTGCTGATTGAAAATAAGGATATGCAATTAAAACATCTTCTAATTGGATGGTCTGCTCCTTATTTATTTCTTTAGGATGTTGAATTAAATATGTAAAATCTTGTATATTCATTTACCATTGTGCTACTGAAGCATTAAAAACATCTTGCGTAATTCTTCCTAAAATATCATCATACGCCTCTTCTAAAACACTTCCAGTTAATTGCAAATTAGCGCCATAGTCATGATAGTGCGAAAATGAACGTTCAAATTCGGTATCTTCTTCATATTTGTTGTAATAGCGAACATTTACTGTTATTGTAAGTCTGTTTTGCGCTGCTGTTTGTTGTGAAGTTGCAGTCATTGGATTGATACGATAGCCTGTTATTTCGCCTTCAAAATGAATATCTCCACCACTTTTTACTGAGGTTAAATTTGTTTGAGAATCAAATAAATCTTGTAGTCTAATTGTCATTTCTTGGCTCAAACTAGGCTCAACTAAAAGGGCGTTGTTAGGAAAATAATCAATCTGAACTGTTTGAACACGTTTGTCGAGTGTTACACCTCCAAAAGAGTAAATTCCACAACTTTGAGTGGTTAAAATGATTATAAAAGCAATGAATATTTTTTTCATTTGATGTTGAATTTATTATAGATCGTATTGTTTTATTTTTCGATATAAAGTTCTTTCAGAAATACCAAGTTCTTGCGCTGCTAATTTACGTTTTCCTTTGTTTCGCTCAAGAGATTTTTTAATCATTTCAAATTCTTTGTCTTGTAATGATAACGATTCGTCTTCCGTTATAGTTTCTGCAAAATCAAATTTATCAATATTTTCTTGAGGATAACTTTCTTGAGGATAGACAACTTCAACTGTGTTTTCTTTAATTGATTCTGATTTTGTTTCGCTATAGATTCTATTGATTAAATGCTTGTTTTTTTCTTGAACTTGCACATCGTTTCCATCTTGTAATAAATCTAGCGTTAATTTTTTTAAATCGTTGATATCATTTCGCATATCGAATAATATCTTGTACATAATTTCGCGCTCGTTAGCAAAATCTGATGAGGATTTAGTGTCAGCAATTACTGATGGTAAGTTTTGGTTTTTTAAGGGTAAATATTCTCTTAATTTATTTGCGTTAATTAATCGAGTTTCTTCAACAACTGAAATCTGTTCGGCAATATTTCTTAATTGTCTAATATTTCCTGGAAAATTATAATTTGATAATAAATTTACAGCATCGTCTGTTAATCTAATTGTTGGCATTTGATATTTTTGGGCAAAATCAGAAGCAAATTTTCTAAATAAGAGATGAATATCTTCTTTTCGCTCTCTTAGTGGCGATAACTCAATTTCAATAGTGCTTAATCGGTAATATAAATCTTCTCTAAATTTGTTTTTAGCAATTGCTTCGTGCATTTTCATGTTTGTAGCTGCAACAATTCGCACATTTGTTTTTTGAACCTTGCTCGAACCTACTTTCATAAATTCACCGTTTTCTAACACACGCAGTAGACGTACTTGTGTTGTTAAGGGTAGTTCTCCAACTTCGTCTAAAAAAATAGTTCCGCCATCGGCAACTTCAAAATAACCATTTCTTGTAGATGTAGCGCCTGTAAACGCACCTTTTTCGTGTCCAAATAGTTCGCTATCAATAGTTCCTTCAGGAATCGCACCGCAGTTTACAGCAATGTATTTTGCATGTTTACGATGAGATAATGCATGTATGATTTTTGGGATGTTTTCTTTTCCCACACCACTTTCACCTGTAACTAATACTGATATATCAGTAGGAGCAACACGTATCGCTTTTTCAAGCGCACGGTTAAGTGTTTGGTCATTGCCAATAATTCCAAAACGTTGTTTTATTACTTGTAACGATTCCATATTTTTTTTAATGCTTCGTAAAAAAAAGACTAATGTTAAAAGATATCTTTAATCTCACATCTCTTTTCTATTATCTATCTTTTAAAAATTTAATTATTATCAGAATAACCAACTGCTGTTCCGATTAAAGTAGCACTTGTGCAATCTTCAATTTTCACAAGTACAAAATCTCCAATTTTATAATTTTCTTTTTCAAATACAGCAACTGTATTTTGCGAATTTCTTCCTTTCCAGTGTTTGTCTGATTTTTTTGATTCGCCTTCAATTAGCACTTCTACGGTTTTACCAACAAATTGTTGCGTTCTATATAATCCGTGCTTTTGTTGGAGTTCAATAATTTCGGTCAATCGCCTTTTTTTCACATCCATCGGAACATCGTCAGGCATTTTTTTTGCGGCAGGAGTTCCAGGTCTTTCAGAATAAGCAAACATAAATCCGAAATCATATTTTACATATTCCATCAAGGTTAAAGTGTCTTGATGGTCTTGCTCCGTTTCACCACAAAAACCAGCAATAATATCTTGACTCAAAGCACAGTCAGGAACAATTTCTCGAATGTTATCAACCAATTCAATATATTCTTCTCGTGTATGTTGGCGGTTCATTGCTTTTAATACTTTTGTACTTCCACTTTGAACAGGCAAATGGATATAACGACAAATATTTTTATGTTTTGCCATCGTATGTAATACATCCAAACTCATATCTTGCGGATTAGATGTTGAAAACCGAAAACGTGTTTTTGGAAACTGATTTGCACACATTTCTAATAATTGTGAAAAATCAACAGCAGTTTCTTGTGCTATTGTTGATGCTTTCTTAAAATCTTTTTTAAGTCCGCCTCCATACCAAAGGTAACTGTCTACATTTTGACCAAGAAGTGTAATTTCTTTATAGTTAGTATCAACTAAATCATGAATTTCTTTAATGATACTTTGAGGGTCGCGACTGCGTTCACGTCCACGTGTAAAAGGTACAACGCAAAAGGTGCACATATTATCACAACCTCTAGTTATAGATACAAATGCAGAAACTCCGTTTGAGTTTAATCGGACAGGAGATACATCGCCATAGGTTTCATCTTTTGATAAAATTACATTTACGGCATCTCTACCGTCTTCAACTTCTTTAATTAGGTTTGGTAAATCTCTATATGCATCAGGACCAACAACTAAATCTACAATTTTTTCTTCTTCTAAAAATTTTTCTTTTAGTCGTTCAGCCATACAACCCAATACACCAACTTTCATCATTGGATTAATGCGTTTTACTGCATTGTATTTTTGTAAACGTTTACGAATTGTTTGTTCTGCTTTTTCTCGAATCGAGCAGGTATTTACTAGTACTAAGTCGGCTTCTTCTAATAAATTTGTAGTGTTAAAACCTTCATTTGAAAGGATTGAAGCAACAATTTCACTGTCATTTAAATTCATTTGACAACCATAACTTTCAATGAATAATTTTTTAGAATTACCCTTTTTTTGTTCGGTTAATAATGCTTGTCCTTGTTTTTTTTCCTCTATTACGTTGTCGCTTGCCATGTTTTATAAATTGGTCTGCAAATGTACAACAAAATTCTAAAAACGTGACATTTTGGCAGAATTTTAACTTGTTTTTATTGAAGTTTTATCAGAAAATCACACAAATAATTTGAATTTAAAAAAAACTATCTACATTTGCAATCCGAAATAACACATATATTATAAGGTGTATTTTGGTAAAATAATAGAATATATGGCAAAAAATTTAGTTATAGTTGAGTCACCAGCAAAAGCAAAAACGATTGAAAAGTTTCTTGGAAAAGAATTTCAAGTAGAATCAAGTTTTGGGCATATTGCCGATTTACCTTCAAATGAATTAGGAATAGATGTAGAAGGCGATTTTATGCCAAATTATATTGTATCTACAGATAAAAAAGCAATTGTCAGTAAATTAAAAAGTTTAGCAAAAAAAGCAGAAACAGTTTGGTTAGCTAGTGATGAGGATCGTGAAGGAGAAGCAATAGCATGGCATTTGTCAGAGCAATTAAAACTAAAAGATGAGAACACAAAACGGATTGTGTTTCATGAGATTACAAAGAAAGCGATATTAAAAGCGGTAGAAAATCCTAGAGAAATAAACTACAATTTAGTAAACGCACAGCAAGCTCGAAGAGTATTAGATAGATTGGTTGGTTATGAATTATCACCAGTTTTATGGCGTAAAGTAAAAGGAGGTTTGTCAGCAGGAAGAGTGCAATCTGTTGCAGTGAGATTGATCGTTGAACGAGAAAGAGAAATTTTAGGGTTTGAACCAAAAGTTTCTTACCGTGTTGATGCTGAATTTACCAACAAGAATGGAAAGAAATTTAAAGCCAAATTGCCAAAAAATTTCGAGACAAAACAAGAAGCAGAAGCATTTTTAAATTCATGTATTCAAGCAGATTTTTCAGTTGCAGACTTAAAGAAAACACCTGCCAAAAAATCGCCAGCAGCGCCATTTACTACATCAACATTACAACAAGAAGCGTCTAGAAAATTATATTTTCCAGTAGCAAAAACTATGATGATGGCTCAGCGCTTATATGAAGCAGGATTGATTACATACATGAGAACTGATAGTGTAAACTTATCTGATGATGCCAAAAATGCTGCGCAAGTTGAAATAACATCATCTTATGGTGAGGAGTATAGTAATCCAAGAAATTTTAAAACAAAATCTAAAGGAGCACAAGAAGCGCATGAGGCTATTCGTCCTACACATATGGATCGTCATACAGTTTCTGTAGATCCAGATCAAGATAGATTGTATAGTTTGATATGGAAACGAACCATCGCTTCACAAATGAGTGATGCGCAATTAGAACGTACCAATGTAAAGGTAGAAAATTCAAAAAATAAAAAGATTTTTACCGCAAATGGTGAAGTTATTAAATTTGATGGTTTCTTAAAAGTATATCTTGAAGGAAATGACAATGAAGATGAAGAACAAGATGGTATGTTGCCTCAAATGGCTGTTGGTGAATTGTTAAATAACAACTACATTACTGCAACAGAACGCTATACAAGACCAAAAGGACGTTTTACGGAAGCTTCTTTAGTAAAACAATTAGAAGAATTAGGAATTGGTCGTCCGTCAACATATGCGCCAACAATTTCAACAGTACAACGTAGAGGATATGTAGAAAAAGGAACTGTAGAAGGAGTTGAAAGAAATTATGTGCAATTAACATTGAAAGATGCGGTTGTTTCTTCAAAAGATTTGACTGAAAAAGTAGGCTCTGATAAAGGCAAACTAGTACCAACGGATATAGGAAATATTGTAAACGACTTTTTAGTTGCTAATTTTGCCAATATTCTTGATTTTGGTTTTACAGCCAAAGTAGAGTCAGAGTTTGATAATATTGCTGAAGGTAAAGAAGATTGGATAAAACTAATTAAAGGTTTTTATTCTAAATTTCACACAACAGTAGAACATGTAAAAGAACATGCAGAGAGAGAATCAGGTGAACGAATTTTAGGAAAACATCCAGAATCTGGAAAAACAATATTGGTTCGTTTAGGGAAATTCGGTGCAATGGTTCAAATAGGAGATAGAGATGATGAAGATAAGAAATTTGCGAGTTTGCAAGGAGGTCAAACACTTAGTAATATTACCTTAGAACAAGCCTTAGATTTATTTTTGTTACCAAAAAACTTAGGAACATATGAAGATGAAGAAGTAATAGTTTCGAATGGTCGTTTTGGACCTTATGTACGTTTTGGAAGTATGTTTGTATCGCTTTCAAAAGGAGAAAATCCTATGGAAGTTGATTTAGAAAGAGCTATTGAATTGATAAAAGCCAAGCAAAAAGCAGATGCGCCAATTGCTGAGTATGAAAATTTGCCAGTCCAAAAAGGTGTTGGACGTTTTGGACCATTTATAAAATGGAACGGCATGTTTATCAATGTAAATAAAAAGTATGACTTTGATAATTTAACATTTGATGACATTGTTGAGTTAATTGAAATCAAGAAACAAAAAGAGATTGACAAGGTAATTCATAATTGGGAAGAAGAAGGAATACGTGTTGAAAAGGCGCGTTGGGGACGTTTTAATATTATCAAAGGTAAGATAAAAATTGAAATGCCAAAAACAACGAAGGCTGAAAAATTAACACTAGAGGAAGTGCAAGCAATTATTGAAAAAAAAGCGCCAAAAAAGAAAACAAGAAAGAAAAAAGCAACAAAAAAGAAATAATTTATTAATTTTGCATTTTTGTATAACTCCAAAAACAACTCAAAACAACTATGAGTTTTGACTATTTATGTCCAGTAGATGAGGCTGTTTTAGCACATTTAGCGCTACAATCAGATCAAACACTTGGTTGTCATATCGCTATTCATACAGCGCAAGATGGAATTCCTGATTTAGAAGGAATACAGATTGCTGTTGTTGCTATTGAAGAAGGTAGAGGAGCAGTTGACAATGAAGAAACAGGACGAAATATAGGAGAAATTAGAAAACAACTTTATCGACTTTTTCCAGGAAGTTGGATTACAAAAATAGTAGATTTAGGCACTATTAAACAAGGAAATACAATTGAAGACACCTATTTTGCAGTGAGTCAATTACTTTCAAGTTTGCTGAAAAAAAATATTATACCAGTAATTATTGGAGGCGGACAAGATTTGACGTATGCAAATTATAGAGCATATGACTCGTTAGAACAAACGGTTAATATTGTTTCAATAGACAACAAATTTGACTTTGGAACGATTCAAGATGGAATATCATCAAAATCATATTTGAGTTCTATAGTAATGGAAAAACCCAATAATTTATTTAATTTTAGTAATATAGGTTATCAAACTTTTTTAAATCCTCAAGAAGAAATAGATTTGATAAATGATTTATTTTTTGAAGCATATCGATTAGGAGACGTTGTAAAAAACATTGAATTAGTAGAGCCTGTACTTCGTGATGCAGATATAGTATCTATTGACCTTAGTGCAGTTAGAAATAGTGAAGCTCCTGCAAATAACAATGCATCGCCAAATGGATTTTATGGGGAAGATTTGTGTGCAATTGCACGTTATGCAGGTATCAGTGACAAGGTAACTTCGTTTGGTATTTACGAATTTAATCATACTTTAGACAATAAAACACAAACTTCACAGTTAATAGCGCAGGCTATTTGGTATTTTATAGAGGGTGTAAATTGTAGAACACATGATTATCCTTTTGGAACAAAAGAACAATATCAAAAGTTTATGGTGCCATTTGAAGATGAAGTCTTAAGTTTTTATAAAAGTCATAAAAGTGGAAGATGGTGGATGGAAATTAACTTTGAGAATAATAAATACCAAAGACATTCGTTAATACCATGTACATATCAAGATTATTTGAGTGCAAACGAACAAGAAATGCCAGATAGATGGTATAAAACATTAAAAAAAGTCATTTAATAGCAAAAAGCAACTAAATGCAAAAAAAAACAGAAAAAAAACTATTATTAAGAAAATAATTTTTAGGTTTACGCGAATTTTAGAAAGAGATAATTTTATTATGAAGAAACTATCATTATACATACTATTAACAACTGTAATTTTCAGTTGTGGTAAAAATGACAAAGGAGAATTGGTTGGTATAAAGTCAAAAAGCCAATGGAATGCTGAAAAGCCATACGGAATGACCTTAATACCAGGAGGTTCGTTTACTATGGGAAAACAAGACGAAGATATTTCTGGAGCTTTAAATTCACCAACAAGAACTGTTACTGTTAGACCATTTTATATGGATGAAACAGAAATAACAAATAGTGAATATAAAGAATTTGTCTTTTGGGTAAGAGATTCTATTGTAAGAACGCAACTTGCACAAATGGCTGAATTATATGCAACACCAGATGATCCTGCATCTCCACTTGCGGCATATCAATATAGATCTGCTGATACTGCTAATATATCAGCTTATGAAAAATATATGATTGAGAAATATGATGGTTTAGATGATGCAAATTCTCTAGGCTTAAGTAAACGCTTAGATTGGAGTGAAGATATTATTTGGGATACTGCCGAGTTTCCTGATGAATATTATACAGAAATAATGGTAGACTCAATGTTTGTGCCGCTAGAAGAGAGTTTTAACGGACAACGTATGCTTAAAGTTGAAAAATTAAAATATAGATATTCTTATTTAGATGTAGAGGCTGCAGCAAGAAACAAAGGGAGTAGAAAAGATTTTATAAGACACGAAGTAGTTGAAGTATACCCTGATACAACAGTATGGGTAAAAGACTTTAATTATTCTTACAACGACCCAATGCATCAAGATTATTTTCATCATCAAGCATATGAAGATTATCCGGTTGTAGGTGTAGATTGGTACCAAGCAAAAGCATTTTGTAGTTGGAGAACCAAAAAAAGAAACGATTATTTAAATACAAAGAAAAACTTATCAACAGTACCTCACTTTAGATTAGCAACAGAACCTGAATGGGAATATGCTGCGCGTGGTGGATTAGAATTTTCAACTTACCCTTGGGGAGGAAAATACACAACAAGTGATAGAGGCTGTTTTTTAGCAAACTTTAAACCAAGACGTGGAGATTATGCTGTTGACGGAGCGTTATATACTGTTGAAGCAAAATCATATAACCCAAATGATTATGGATTGTATAATATGGCAGGTAATGTATCTGAATGGACAAATACTGCATATAACGAAGCGTCATACTATTTAGGTTCAACTATGAACCCAAATGTAGAAGATAGTAAAAATCATAGAAAAGTAATTAGAGGAGGCTCGTGGAAAGACGTAGCATACTTTTTAGAAGTTAGTACACGTGATTATGAATATGCAGATTCTGCAAGAAGTTATATTGGCTTTAGAACTGCGCAAGATTATTTAGGTACTGACCTTAACCCTTAACCAAAATTAATTAACCCTTAAATTAACCAAAAAAAAATATTAAAAATTATGGCACAATCAAAAACTACAAAAAAATTATTTAACATGGCTTACGGAATAGGAGCATCTGTTGTAATTATAGGAGCCTTATTTAAATTAACACACTATAGTATAGGGCCATTAACAGGTGGACTTATGCTTACAATAGGACTAGTTACTGAAGCATTAATTTTCTTTATCTCTGCATTTGAACCAGTTGAAGATGATTTAGATTGGTCTAAAGTATATCCTGAATTAGCAGGAGGAACAGCTAAAGATAAAGAGGCTAGAGGTGATGCTCAAGGTCTATTATCTCAAAAACTTGATGATATGCTTAAAGAAGCAAAATTAGATGCTGGTTTAATGCAAAGTTTAGGACAAAGTATCCAGAATTTTAAAGGAGCAGCAGAACAAATTTCTCCAGCAGTTGATTCAATCGCAGCTACAAATAAATACAGCGAACAGTTGACAATGGCTGCAGCTCAAATGGAATCATTAAATAGTTTATATAAAGTTCAATTAGAAAGCGCTTCAAGACAGGCTGAAATCAATGCAGAATCTGTAGAGAACGCTTCGAAATTAAAAGAGCAAATGGAATCATTAGCCTCTAACTTATCATCATTAAATGGCGTTTATGGAGGAATGTTGTCTGCAATGAACAAAAATTAATTAGTAATAAAACCCAATTAACCTAAAACTAATTAATTATGGCAGGAGGACAACAAACACCAAGGCAAAAAATGATTAACTTAATGTATCTTGTATTTATTGCAATGCTTGCAATGAATATGGATAAAAAAGTTTTGACAAATATTGGACTTGGTATAGAAGATAATAAAGAAGCTAACGCTCGTTTAACCGAAACAAACAATTTTTCGTTAAGTGAGTTAGAAAGATTAGCAATAGAACAACCAGAAAAATATGGTGATAAAAGTAAAGCAGCACATGAATTAAGTGTTATATCTAACGAGTTTAATGCTTATTTAGATGAAGTTCAGCAAGAGTTAACATCAAAATTAGAAGATCCAACTAATTATGAAAAAATGGACTCGCGTGACGCTGGAGATCACTACTTTTTTAAAGGAGAAAAATATACTGAGAAAGGAACAGAATTTGTTTCTAAAATTGAAAACTATAGAAATAAAGTTTTAGAAATCTTAGGACCTAATGGAAATCCAGCTATTATAAAAAGTGTAAACAAACGTTTTAATACAGCAGATGATATTGCTAAAAATGGTAAACCAGTAAAATGGTTAATTAGTAGATTTGAAGGTTATCCTTTAGTTACTACTTTATCAAATATATCTCGTATGCAAGCAGGCGTTAAAGCAACAGAGGCTGAGGCATATGGCTCTATCGTAAAAGGGCAAATGGCATCGGATGTTTCGATGACAAACTATGATGCAATGGTTGTTTTTGAGAAAAATGCTTATTATCCTGGAGAAAAATTATCAGGTAAAATCGTATTAGGAAAAAATGATCCAACATTAAAAGCATCAAAAGTAGTTGTAAATGGTAGATCAATTCCAGAAAAGAATATAAAAGCAGGACAAGTTATACTTGATGGAGGTGTCGGTTCAGTAGGAGACCATGACTTAAAAGGAGAGTTTATCTTTTTAGAAGATGGTAAACCAGTAAGTATCCCTATCAAAGGATCATACGCTGTAATACCAAAACCAAATAGCGCAGTTATTGCTGCCGACAAAATGAATGTTGTTTATCGTAGTTTACCAAATCCTATGACAATATCTATTCCTGGAATACCTAACAATAAAGTTACAGCTTCAGGTACAGGTCTTAGAAGAGGTTCTGGTTCAGGAAAATGGATTATGACTCCTGGAAGCGGTAGAGAAGTTAAAATTACAGCTTCTGGAAAATTACCAAGTGGTGAAAACGTAAGTAGTTCACAAACATTTAGAATAAAAGACATTCCTAAGCCTATGGCTACAGTTCGTAAAGAGTCTGGTTATACAAAAATGTCTAAAGCAAGTTTAGCAAAAACAACGGTTCGTGTTGAATTACCTGATTTCTTGTTTGACTTAAAATTTAAAATTAAAAGTTTTAAAGTTAAAGTTCCAGGTAAAGGTACCATAAGTGTAAGTGGTAGTAAAATGAATTCACAAGCTCAAAGTGCTATAAAAGCTGCACGAGTTGGAGACGTAGTTGCAATATTTGATGTAAAATCGAGTTTAATAGGTGTCTCTGGTGTAAATGTAAAAAACGCTACAGCAGTGAGTGTTGAAATACAATAATTATATTAAAATAAAAAATAATGAAGATGAATTGGAAAAATGTGGTAGTGCTTTTAGGTGCAGTATTTATAACTGTAGGTGTAAGTGCGCAAGCTAATTTGTTAAATGCTAAAACTCCTGATGATATTGGGTTAAAAACAGCTGAACAACAGATTGCCGATAATGACAAACCATTACCATATGGTTATATAGATGATAGAGATATTCTTTGGTCAAAAGTGGTATGGGAATATATTGATTTGAATGAAAAAATAAATTTATCATATTATTATCCAATACATGAAAATAGTACTGCATCTTCTAGAAAATCTTTGTTTTCTACACTTTTACAAGGTGTAAAAGATGATAAACTAACTGAAGTTTATGACGATTCTTATTTTACAACCAAGTTGACCAAAAAAGAAATTGAAGCAAAACTTTTTAGAGTTGATACTACAGATGCAGGAAAGGATGAATTAAATGCAGGAAATTCTGACATTGAAGAATATGTTGAGAGAACAGAAATTGCACCTCATGATATTCAAGGATTCAAAATAAAGAGTGTATGGTATTTTGACAAGCGTCAAGGTGAAATGAAAGCACGTATTCTAGGAATTGCTCCTATAGCTCCTGATGTACAAACAAAAGGAAGAGATGAACTAGAAATGGCTGCAGAAAATTTACCTTTATTTTGGGTTTGGTATCCAGGAGCAAGACAATTGTTACACGATATGAAAGTGTTTAATCCTCAAAATTCAGCATATCCAATCTCTTACGATCATATGTTAAATGCGAGACGTTATAACGCAATTATTTATAGAGAAGAAAATATCTATGGAAATCGTGATGTGTCAGAATATATTCATAACAATGCATTATTTCAAGTGTTAGAGTCTGACAGAATTAGAGAATCTATAAGAGATAAAGAACTTGATATGTGGAATTACTAAGACTTCATTAAAAATTAAAATAAAGAAACTCTCGCAAATAGCGAGAGTTTTTTTATGCATTTCATTTACTTTTTTGATTTGATCTTAAAACAAAACGTTCTTAAGTCTTTTTTTGATTAGATTAATAATAAATGAATTATTTTTGTATTATGAAAGTTGATTATATTATTGTTGGATTAGGGCTTGCTGGACTTGCTTTTACTCATGAATTAAAAAAGCACAATAAAACCTTTATTGTATTTGAAGATGAATCGCAAAATGCATCAAAAGTTGCTGGAGGAATGTATAATCCAGTAATTTTAAAACGGTTTACACCAGTTTGGGATGCAAAAAATCAACTTGAAATTGCACTACCATTTTATAAAGAAATAGAAACCGTATTAAATAATAAATACGATTTTCCTATTGATACACATCGTTTATTTACATCTGTAGAAGAACAAAATAATTGGTTTGCTACCTGTGATAATCCTGTTTTATCTCCTTATATGGTTCCTGAAGTGCATAAAAAAACGTACGAAGGGTTAGAATCACCTTTTGGTTATGGAAAATTACAAAATACAGGTAGAATTACAACTAAACAACTTTTAGATGATTATCGTGCGTATCTTCTTGAAAATGATAAATTGATTTACGATACTTTCGATTATGGTAACATTCAATTAGTTAACAATTCAGTAAAATATCAAAATATAAAAGCAAAATACATTGTCTTTTGTGAAGGTTTTGGAATAAAACGAAATCCTTTCTTTAAAGACTTACCATTGCGTGAAGCCAAAGGTGAGTTGATAACCATTTATGCTCCAAAATTAAAAATAGACTTTGTGTTGAAATCGGCGCTATTTATTATGCCATTAGGAGATGATTTATTTAAAGTAGGAGCAACATTTAACTGGAAAGATAAAACCAATCAACCAACAGAAGAAGGAAAACAAGAATTACTGACCAAGTTAGACAAACTAATTAAAGTGCCTTTTGAAGTGGTAGATCACGTTGCAGGAATAAGACCAACAGTAAAAGACAGACGACCATTAGTTGGAATACACGCTCAATTTACACAATTAGCCGTTTTAAATGGTTTAGGCACTAGAGGTGTTATGATTGCTCCAATAGTAGCAAAAGAACTCTATAATCATATAGAAAACAATACAGAACTTAGAAAAGAAATCGATATTGAACGTTTTGTACTGTAGTTAAGTTTAAATAAGATTACTTCTTTTTAACGGCAAATTTTTTGTCATAATTTACAAATAGATTAATCCAAAGGAGTCTTGCCAATCTAATAGTAACAGGAGTTAATAAAATTAAGACACCAATTATGCTAAAAAAACTGTTGTTAAGAGAAAGTCCAATAACAAATTTTGCAAGGACGAAGGTGATGATAGCAATCCCAACAGTAATTCCATAGTTTACATACATTGCGCCATAATAAAATGAAGGTTCCATCATATATTTTAAATCACAATGGTCGCAATTTTCATTAAGTTTCATTAAATTTTTAAATTTAAAAATGCTTTTTTCTTCAAAAAAATCGCCCTCATTACAACGTGGACATTTATTATTAGCAATACTGTAAAGTTTCGTTCCTTTTTTAAACATAATAAAAATAAAAATAGATTACTTTTGCAAATATATTTTTTTTAATCCATTTAGTTTGTAACAATTATTACAGTTTATGTTAAACATCCATAATATAACCGTTTCTTTTTCAGGAGAAGATTTATTTTCAGGCATCACTTTTAAATTAATAGGAGGCGATAGAGTAGGTTTAGTCGGTAAAAATGGCGCAGGAAAATCAACTTTATTAAAAGTAATTTCAGGTGATATAGAGTACGATAGCGGAACAATGGCATTTGAAAAAGATATTAAAATTGGTTTTTTAAGACAAGATATAGATTTTGTTAAAGGAAGAACCATTTTAGAAGAAGCATACGAAGCCTTTATCGAAATTAAAGAAATAGAGCGTAAACTAGAAAAAGTAAATCAAGAATTAGCAGAAAGAACTGATTATGAAAGTGATTATTATACTGATTTAATTCATGATTTAACCGATTTAACACAGCGCTATGAGATGTTGGGAGGCTATAATTACCAAGGGCAAACAGAAAAAATATTACAAGGTTTAGGTTTTAAAAGAGAAGATTTTGATAAATTAACCGATACGTTTTCTGGAGGATGGCGTATGCGAATAGAATTGGCAAAATTATTACTTCAAAACAATGATATTTTATTATTAGATGAGCCAACAAATCACTTAGATATTGAATCAATAATTTGGTTAGAAAACTTTTTAAAAGGTTATTCTGGCGCAGTAATGTTAGTATCGCATGATAAAATGTTTTTAGATAATGTGACCAACAGAACGATTGAAATATCTTTAGGACAAATTTATGACTTCAAAAAACCGTATTCGCAATACCTTGCTTTACGTGGAGAAATACGAGAAAAACAACTACAAGCTCAAAAAAATCAAGAGAAAGAAATAAAAGCAACAGAGCAACTAATTAATAAGTTTAGAGCCAAAGCCAACAAAGCATCTATGGCGCAATCGCTGATTAAAAAACTAGATAAAGTAGAGCGTATTGAAGTAGATTTGGAAGATACAGCAGTAATGAATGTGCGTTTTCCGATATCAATTCAACCTGGAAAAATTATAGTTGAAGCGGAGAATTTATCAAAAAGTTATGGAGATAATCAAGTGCTTGATAACGTAAATTTATTAATTGATAGAGGAAGTAGAATCGCTTTTGTAGGTCAAAATGGACAAGGTAAATCAACCTTAGCAAAAATGATGATTGGCGAAATACCATTTGAAGGAAAATTAAAATTAGGACACAATGTTCAAGTAGGATACTTTGCTCAAAATCAATCAGAAGAATTGGATGGAGAGCGAACGGTGCTTCAGATTATGGAAGATGCAGCGACCGATTCAAATAGAGTACGTGTGAGAGATATGTTAGGCGCATTTTTATTTGGTGGAGATGATGTAGATAAAAAAGCAAAAGTACTTTCAGGAGGCGAAAGAAACAGATTGGCACTGTGTAAATTATTATTGCAACCAATCAACACATTGATTATGGATGAGCCAACAAATCACCTTGATATTGCATCAAAAAACGTGTTGAAACGAGCCTTACAAGATTTTGAAGGAACTCTAATTGTAGTATCGCACGATAGAGATTTTTTACAAGGATTGACAGATAAAGTTTACGGATTTAAAGACAAAGTTATCAAAGAATATCTAGGAGATATTGATTATTTTTTAGATCAACATAAAATGGAAAATTTGCGAGAAGCCGAAAAGCGTACGCAAGTAGTTGTAGAGAAAAAAAGTTCTAATTCGAATAGTAAACAA
>CAMZLV010000109.1 GCA_947311835.1 uncultured Lutibacter sp.
AAATAAAATTGAACTTTTTGTGGATCAAGTACAAAACTTGTGGGATTTTTGTCTTTAGGCGAATAATTTTTGTAACCTAAACATAAAGAAATGTAGATTTCTTTATGTTTAGGTTACAAAAATTATTCGCCTAAAGACAAAAATCCCACAAGTTTTGTACTTGATCCACAAAAAGTTCAATTTTATTTGATTGCGCAACTGCACCAACAGTTACAGGAAGTTATCAAGTAGGTTTACCATTAACAAACACAAATACGGTAACAGTATCAATTACTACAGATAAAGCAGGAACATATTCGATTTTATCAGATACTGTTAATGGTTATAACTTTTCAGGTTCAGGAACTTTTCCTTCAGCAGGAACACATACTGTTGTATTAACAGGTACTGGTACTCCAATAACCAATCAAACAGATACGTTTAATTTATATATGGTTGGTGAAGATAGTACATGTTCATTTAATGTTATAGTCACTTATAGAAAAAATTGTAAAGACTATTACGATGATGGATTCACTACAGATGGTATATATACAATTGATTCTGATGGTGTTGGAGGTAATGCTCCATATGATTGTTTTTGTAATATGACTGATGATGGCGGAGGATGGACATTGGTATTTAGACATGACAATGCAGGAGGATTATTTGCTAGTGATTTAGAGGCTGATTTATTTAATCAAGCTTCTCCGGGTTTAACTACGCAAAAATATTCCATATTAAGTAAAATAGATGAGTTAAAAAGCGCTGCGCCTTATTAGTTTAGATTATTCTATCCAAATGAAAAATGTAAGAAACCATTGGACTCAAACATTTGATCCTCGTAGTGGAGCATCTCCTATACGACCAGTTGCAGGTTATAATGCAATCATTATTGACTCAACTGCAAAGTTTTGGGGAGGGCTTGAAACTTCTGGAGCAAGTACTTTTTTAGATGGTTCGGTAAATCATAGTAACTGGTGGTATTCTATAGGTAGTCAAGTATCTTATTCAGGAGGAATTCCTGGACCAAATTCAGTAGTACAAGTAGTAGAACTTTATATACGTTAAAATAAGATTAGAAATAAATTAAGTTTTTGTCTATTTAATTTTTTGAAAGCCTGCTTTTTCTTTCGTTCTAATCTTTTTTGTATAGTGGCTCTACTTGGTTTTGTTTTTTTTCTTATTTTTTGAACTTTAAGATTATTTGAAATAAGTTCTAAAAAGCGTTTGATAGCAATTTCTTTATTTCTATGTTGACTACGGCTTTCAGAACAAGTCAATATTAAAATAGTTTCTTTACTTAACCTTGTTTTTAAGTTTTTTAGAAGAATTTTTTTTTCATCGTCAGTTAAGTATTCAGAATTTAAAACATCAAAAGTCAACACAATTTTGGAGGATACTTTATTCACATGTTGTCCACCAGCACCACTACTTCTTACTGCTTTAAAGATTAATTCTTTGATGAGATTTTCTAAGTTCATATTAAGTTTGTAGAAGTAAATAGAGTCGATATATTTTGGCTGCGCCTAAAATGACTTTAATACTCATAATTATTTTCATTAATCTGATGCATAAAATGCATATCTAAATCAGAAAGTGTATCAGAAAACGAATCTAAATTTTTACGTTTTTCTAATAATAAATCAATTTCTTTTATGGCAGTTTTTAGACGGATTTCTTTATTACCTTTTAGTAATATGTAATTTTTATTGTGTTTGATTAATGCGCTTTCAAAAGCATTAAACATTTCTTGTCGTTGCTCTGGTCTGTCGCGCAAGTCATCAGCCTCCCAAGGTGTATCAATGTAGGTTAAAAGGTATAAATCATACTCGTTTTGGTTTGCAGCCTCATCTAGTTTAGGGTCAACAAAATCACCG
Organism: uncultured Lutibacter sp.; assembly: GCA_947311835.1. Lineage (GTDB taxonomy): Bacteria > Bacteroidota > Bacteroidia > Flavobacteriales > Flavobacteriaceae > Urechidicola. The sequence goes on from CAMZLV010000109.1 coordinate 1,860, forward strand.
TAATATTCTTCAGAGTACACCTTAGTTTCAAGCAAATCAGTATCGCAAATTAATACTTTATCAGCCTTTTTGGCAAGTTCGTTTTCCAATTTCATTTGTCCTATTGCTATGGGAATTAAATCTGAAGTTTCACAAGTTTTACGTTCATTATTCCACTTGTCTTGAAGGTATTCACGTGCAAATTCAGGTGCCCAAACAGTATTGTAATGACGTGCTAATTGATTAGATAACGTTGTTTTTCCAGTTGATTCTGGTCCAAATAAAACAACTTTTACGATGTTTACTTTTTCTTGTCTAAGATTTTTTTCCATTGTTTATATCCTAAAAATGCTAATATTAAAAATATGCTATATTGTATGCCTGTAAATCCGTATCCTTTAACAAAGTATAGCGGAATAGACACGATGTTTCCTGCAATCCAAAGTGTCCAGTTTTCTAATTTTTTATTTGCCATTAGCCACATTGCAGCAAAAAACACTCCAGTTGTAAAGGTGTCTAAAAAAGGCGTTGCTTTTCTAAATTCGATTAAATTTCCTGATGTGAGTTTTGAAACCGCAAAATTAATACTGTCATTAAATCCTAAATTATTAGGCATCACATTATAGTATCTGTATACTATGATTACGAATAATGATGTAAAGGCAAATATACCAAATGCTTTGAGTTTGTCTTTTTTTGTAGTTGTTGAAATAGGGAGAAGATTTTGTTTGTTATCAATTACTTTGCTCCACATATACCAACCGTAAATACTCATAATAGTATAATAAATATTGATGATTAAATCGCCATAAAGGTTCCATTGAGAGAGAAGATATACGTAAATAACGGTACTGATAATTCCTGTTGGAAAAACTAAAATATTTTCTTTTTTAGCATAAAAAACACTAATAACTCCAAATAAAGCAGCAATAAATTCTAAAGTAATATTGATTGCCGATTCAGTTTTGTAAGGTTCTATAAAAAATTCAATAATTTCATTCATAAAATTGATTTTAATACATTATTATTTTCTTCAAATGCCGTGCCAATTACCACTAAATCTGCACCATTTTTATAAGCCATTTCAAGTTGTTTTTTTGATCTGATTCCACCGCCAACAATTAACGGAATATTTAGTGAATTTGCTATAGAACTGATAATTTTGGTATTTACAGGTATCGCTGCTCCACTACCAGCTTCGAGGTAAATAAGTTGCTTGCCTAAATATTCTCCAGCAATAGCAGTAGCAACTATTTTTTCAATATTTGATTGTAAAATAGGTTTAGTATTACTCACTTTTTGTACCGCAGTTTCAACTCCTCCATCAATCAATATATAACCTGTTGGAATAATTTCTAAAGAAGTGTTTTTTAATTTTTTTACTGATTTTATTTGCTGACCAATTAAATATTCAGGATTATTTCCAGACAGTAATGATAAAAATAACAGTGCGTCAGCATTATCAGTTATTTGCTCAAAATCACCAGGAAAAATTACAACAGGAATTTGGCTAAATTCTCTTATTTTTTTCACAAATAAATCAGTAATACCAATTTCAACACTACTTCCTCCAACGAAGATAAAATCTACATTTTGTTGATTTATTTTGCGTATTAGTTCTTCTATTTCGTCTATCAATAATTTATCAGGATCTAATAGAATGGCTAGTAATTTTTTACCCTCTTCTTTGGCTTTTTGTATGTATTTTAAAATAGAAATTTCCATACTAGTTCATTGCATATACGCAAGTAAATCCTTCGAATTCTAAGAAGAAGACATTGTATTTTTCAATATTACCATCATATCTTATTTCACCTGTCGTTTTGGCATCGTCAAACAAAAAATCGTAAATATAAATGTGCTGTAAGAAACGTAATTTTTTCTTTCCATATATTTTATAAAGTGATTCTTTTGCTCCCCAAACAATGGTTAATTTTCCTATTAAGGCATCGTGATTGGCTATGGTTTTATATTCTTTTATAGGTGTAAATTTATGAGCGATTTTTAAGATTTTATCACGTTGTTTTTCAATATCTATACCAACAGTTTTGTTGTCAGAAATAATGATTGCAGTAAAGGTGAACGAATGTGTTATTGATATTGATTTTCCATCAATCAAATGAGGTTTACCAAATTCATCATAGATTAAATCAGTATCTTTATAGTTGTTAAGAGCGAGTAATTGTCGAATACTCATAAACCCTTTTTGATGCAACTCAGATTTCATACTATTAATTCTATTCTGAGAAGATTCTGAAAGGATTATTCCCTTTGATAATTCATCAATAGTTTCTTCAATTTTCCAAATAAAAACAGTTGTGTTTTTAGTAACTTTTATGGTTTTGTATAATGGCATCTATTATTTAAAAGGTATTTCGTAAATTTGCACTTCAAAAATATACAATTATGAGCACAGAAGCATCAACTTATGTAAAATATAAAGTAAAAGATATCAATCTTGCAGATTGGGGAAGAAAAGAAATCGAACTTGCTGAGGCAGAAATGCCTGGATTAATGAGTTTGCGAGAAGAATATAAAGATGAGCAACCGTTAAAAGGTGCGCGTATTGCAGGTTGTTTGCATATGACCATTCAAACTGCGGTTTTAATAGAAACATTAGTAGCATTAGGAGCAGATGTAACTTGGAGTTCGTGTAATATTTTTTCTACACAAGATCAAGCAGCAGCAGCAATAGCAGCAGCAGGAATACCTGTTTACGCTTGGAAAGGAATGAATGAAGAAGAGTTTGATTGGTGTATAGAGCAAACATTATTTTTTGGTGAAGACAAAAAACCATTAAATCTAATATTAGATGATGGAGGAGATTTAACCAATATGGTTTTAGATAAATATCCTGAATTAGCGGCTGGAATAAACGGACTAAGTGAAGAAACAACTACAGGAGTTCACCGTTTATATGATAGAGTAAAAGCAGGAACATTGCCAATGCCTGCGATTAATGTAAATGATTC
>CAMZLV010000110.1 GCA_947311835.1 uncultured Lutibacter sp.
GTTTTTCCATTGTTTTATGGAATGATTACAGGAGGAAAAGATGCACAAGTAACTTTTTTTGGTACACAATGGAACAATACGGTTTTATACACTTATACTTTGTCGTTTTCATTTTTAGTTGTAGCATTTATATCGCCAATGCTTTCAAGTATTGCTGATTATATGGGAAATAAAAAACGATTTATGCAATTTTTCTGTTATTTAGGATCATTTTCAGTAATGTCGCTTTACTTTTTTGACGGAATAGATAAATTGTGGATTGGTATTACGTTTTCTATATTAGCAAGTATTGGTTTTTGGGGAAGTTTAGTGTTCTATAATGCATATTTAACAGAAATAGCACATCCAGATCAGCACGATAAAATAAGCGCAAAAGGGTTTATTCACGGTTATATAGGTTCTGTTATTTTATTGGGTTTTATTTTAGGGATGATAATGTTTCCAAATGTATTTGGTTTTATAGATCACCCTTTGGCTGATGGTGAAGCACCTCCTGTTAAAGTATTTCAATACGCTTTTGTATTAGTTGGTATTTGGTGGATTTCTTTTGCACAATACACATTTTATTACTTGCCAAGCAATTCTTTTAAACGTAAACCTGAAAAAGATTTTATTTTTAAAGGATTTAGAGAACTTAAAAAAGTTTTTTCTGAAATTAAACAGCATCCAACTATTTACATTTTTCTTTGGTCATTCTTCTTGATAAGTGCAGGAATACAAACCATCATTGTACTTGCAGGAAAATTTGGTGATGAAGAATTGGGTTTGCCTGCAATGAACTTAATCATAACCATTTTGTTAATTCAACTAGTAGCCATTTTCGGCGCGATGATTTTCTCTAGAATATCAAAAAAAATAGGAAATATAAAAACACTAAAACTCACTATATTAATTTGGATTGTTGTTTGCTTTTCTGCCTATTTACTTCCAGGAGAAAGCCCAAATGTTGATGTTTATTTTTATGGACTTGGCGGTTTGTTAGGCTTGGTTTTAGGGGCAACTCAAACCTTAGCACGTTCAACATATTCAAAGTTAATTCCTGAAGAAACCTATGACAATGCTACATATTTTAGTTTTTATGATGTAACCGAAAAATTAGCAATTGTAATAGGCACACTTTCTTTTGGTATGGTAATGTCGTTTACCAAATCAATGCGCTCATCTGTGTTGGTTTTAGCTATTTTCTTTTTCTTAGGATTTGTAGTTATTAGTTTTATGAAGAAAACAAAATATGTTAAATAAGTTTGATTTTATAATAGTTGGAGGAGGAATAGTAGGTCTTGCAACTGCTTATAAATTACAAGTAAAATTCCCAAAAAAAAGTATTGCTATTCTTGAGAAAGAATCAGAAATAGGCAAGCATCAAACAGGAAGAAACTCAGGTGTAATTCATTCTGGAATTTATTATACACCTAATTCCTATAAAGCAAAAAATTGTAAAAACGGTAGAGAACAATTAGTAGAATTTGCTCAAAAACATGCTATAAAACACCAAACTTGTGGCAAAATAATTGTCGCTACCACTACTGATGAGGTTGCGTTTTTAGAAAATATTTACGAAAAAGGTATTGCAAACAAAACACCTGATATCCGTTTTTTAACTTCAGATGAAATCAAAGAAAAAGAACCGTTTATAGAAGGTTTAAAAGCAATTTGGGTTCCAACATCAGGAATAATTGATTATGTAGCTGTTAGCGAAAAATTTGCTGCATTAATAAGTGAAACAAACAAACACAGTAAATTAGTAACTTCATGCGAAGTATTACAAATAGAAAATAAATTATTAAAAACATCAAAAGGTACTTTTACTGCTGATAAAATTATTTTTTGTACAGGTTTGCACTCAGATAGAATCGCCAACAAAGATGCGATAAAAATTGATATGCAAATTGTTGGTTTTAGAGGCGATTATTATAGATTAACCAAAAAAGCGAAACACAAAATAAAAAACTTAGTATATCCAGTACCAGACCCAAACTTTCCATTTTTGGGCGTTCATTTTACACCTATGATTGATGGAAGTATAGAATGTGGACCTAATGCCGTATTTTCATTTAAGCGCGAAGGTTATTCAACCACAAGTTTTAATCTAAAAGATACCGTTGAAGCCTTGACTTATAAAGGTACGTGGAAATTATTTTTTAAACATTGGCGCAAAGGAATAGACGAATACAAACGTGCTTTTTCAAAAAAATTATTCGTAAAAGAATTGCAAAAAATGATGCCAAGTATTACAATTAACGATGTTGAGTTTGCACGTTCTGGCGTGAGAGCACAAGCGTTAGATTATAATGGAGGTTTAGTAGATGATTTTAAAATTGAAGAAAAAAACGGAAACATTCACGTGCTCAATGCACCATCTCCAGCGGCAACTTCGTGTCTTGCAATTGCTGATGAAATTGTATCAAAAACACTTGCATTCACACTTAATGATAGTGTAAAAATGCAACATGATGATTGTTGTTATTATAAGAAAGAATAGTTTTTTATTTTTCAGGAATTTTTTTCCAATCATACTTTGTAAGTCTTTTTCTTACATTGGTCAAAAAATCAATTCCAGGATCTACTTTTATAGTTCTATAACCATCATCTTTTTCAAGCCATAGTTCGTGCCCATCAAAATAGGTGTATTCATAATGACCAATAACATAGTCGATTGGATATTTTTCTTTAAGATATTTTATTAATTTAATGTTTGCTTTTAACTGTGCTTTGGTAAGGGGTAAATCATCAGTTCCGCCAACATTTTCAATCCCAATTGCACAATGATTTAAGCCAATAACATGGCGTGCCATTGTAGTTTCAGGCATTAATCTATAAATAGTTCCATCTTGATCTATCAAAAACTGTGATGATACGTTTAAAGAGCTTGCTGTTTGAATGTCTCCTCTACTACTAGGTAACTTTACAGGATTAAAAGCATTGAATGACTTTTCTAAAGTAGGAATTTGAGTCCAATGCACAACAACTATTTTTGGTATTATAGTTGAAGTTTCTTGTTTTAAACCGTAATGTGTATCTAAATAATTAAGAGTCAGTTGCTCTCTTGCTGCGTCAAAGATTATAGGTTTATCGACTATTTTAATTGAACTCTTACATGAGATTAGTAGTGAAAATAGCAGTAAACTCAAGATGTGTGTTTTTTTCATTCGATCAAGTTACAAAAAAATCGCTACAATTTAAAATTCAAACCAAAAACAATGTTTCTTCCAATAGCATAAATACCATCATTTTTTAATCTCGATAAATGAGAAATATACGATGTATTAAAAATATTATTGGCGTTTATTGTTACTTCAAAATTCATATTCTTAGTGTGAATTTGACCTCCAGCACCAAAATTAATTAGCGTATATCCATCAGAAAATGTTTCAAAATCACTCACATTTATTTGTTTAAATGTATTTAAAATCGTTAAAGCAGTAAACCCTTCAGTCAGCCATTTATTGATGTTAAATTCAGTTTTTATGGTGCTATTTAATTTATTTGCAGGAATTAAAGGAAGGAATTTTCCGTTTTGTTGCTTTCCAATCACCGTTTCAAAAGTGCTTTCTAAATGTAACCAATCTAAAGGATGCGGATGAAGGTGAAAACCAATTTCTCCTCCATATAATTTAGCATTATCTTGACTGTAATTAAAAACTGGATTGCCATTTTGAGTATTTCCTGTTGGAGATAAAAATATATAATCATTTAGTTTGTTGTAAAAACCATTTATAAACAGTTCTAAATGCTCGTTTTTGTGTTCTAAAGAAACATCAACTTGGAAATTTTGCTCACTTTTTAAATTCGCGTTACCTATTTCAAAACGGTTTATACCTTCATGCACACCATTTGAAGTAAGTTCAGCAAGGTTTGGCGCTCTGTAACCAGTTGCAAGGTTAATACGTGTTGTAATATCTTCAAATAAGGAAAATTTGTAACCAAGTGAAGTAGTGAAATTGTTGTAATTTTTATCAATTGGATTAAAAATTCGTGTGCCTTCATCTAAAATATGTTTTGAAGTAACAATACTTCTACTGTCAAATCGAATTCCTCCTTGCAAAGAACTGTTTTTAAAATCTAAAACTGCGGTTGAGAACAAACCAAAATCATCAATTGTAGCATCAGGAATTAAAAGTTCTTCTGCAATATTTTTATTGGTTTGATGCATTCCTTGCGCACCAACAATCAATTCTATTTTTTTAAATTTTGGTAAATGATATTTTACATCATAATTTAAAGTATTTAATTTCATGCGAAGACTTGCTTGATTACTGTCTTCAAATTCGCTTCTATCATTTGTTATGTACCCTAAATCGACATCAAATTTAGAGTTTTCTAAAAAAATATGATTGTGTAAACTCACAATTTGGTTTGTTACTATTTGATACGGATTCTCTAAAGTTCTACTCGTGCTTTGTGTTGAAATTCCTTCTGTTAAACCAAGATTAGAAGTGTTTATATTATAGCGTAATTCACTTGAAATCATATCGTTATTAAATCGTATTCCAGAATTTAAATTAACTTCATTATAGCGAGTGTTTGTGACTCTTTTTTTAGTTGGAATTTTATAATCTAAGTGTGTATCATAAGCACCACGAATTAAAAACTTCCATTTATCATATGATTTTTTAAAACCAAGCGTAGTACTAATGCCTTGCGTATTCGTGTAGTATTGTTGTCCGAAATCTCCAATAAAACTATCATTTGAAGCAAATTTTTCAGGATTAAAATAGAGTACGCCTCCCAAAGCATCAGAACCATACAATAAAGATGCTGGACCTTTTATAATTTCTACACTTTCTATTCCTGCTTGATTGATACCAAGTCCATGTTCATCACCAAATTGTTGGTTTTCAAGTCTAACTCCTTGTGCGTAAACCAACACACGATTACCACTTAAGCCTCTAATTACTGGTTTTCCTATAGATGTTCCTGTTGATATTTGTGAAACTCCTGCTATGGTTGCAATTCCTTCTATCAATGTTGCAACTCCTTTTTGCTTTAATGCTTTTGCTTTGGCAAATTCTACTTTCATAACATTATCTGATTGTAGTTTGTTAAAAGGAGTTGAAATCAATACTTCGTCTAAACTAAAAGTATCTTCTTCTAAAATAAGATTAAAAGGTAAGTTTGTTTCGATATTAATAATTTTATTAATGGTTTTATATCCAAAATAGGTAACCGTAATTTGCACATCACCATTTGGAATATTTTTTAAAATATAATGACCGTTTTCATCTGTAGTTGTTCCAATATGTAGTTGCTCTGCATAAATCTCAACGCCAAATAAAGGTTCGTTATTAGTGTCAGTTATTGTGCCTGTAAGTGTGTTTTGCGCATAACCAAGTATGCTTGTTCCTATAAAAAATAGGAATAAAATAGATTTTTTCATTATCTGTTTTATTGTTTATTTAATTTGATAATTAGTTTAAAAACGGCTTGTTCATAATATTAAAACAACGTTTTACGAAGATTTTATTTTTTATTTCTTAGTAAAACGAGTTGTAATAGAATTTAAATCAAGTTTGTTTTTGAGATAGTACAAAGGTTAAATTGTACTACATTTAAACAATAAAAAAAGGAGGTGCTCTTGAAGATTTATAAAAAAGAGTAAACTCTATTATTTCTTCTTTGATAGAAAAAGGAGAGGAGATATGTTTTAACGGACTGTAGATATTGATTTTAAAATCGCTAATTAAAGCAGTTGTATTTAACTGAAAATGATAAATACTACAATCAATCTTTTGTTCATGTAAATGTTGAACATTTTTAGCATCACAAATTTTATGTTCGTGATTTTCAAGTGTATGAAATAACTGTAAGCCAATAGGAAATAGTAATATAATTACTATTCCAACAGAAATAATTTTATTTAATACGTTTTTATACACTTTTTTTATTCAGAAATTTTAGTTACAGAGCCTTTTTGAACATAGTTAGAATGTCCAATTATAGCCTCAAAAGTATACGAATTTGATTTAACTCCTGTAATTTTAACATTAATTAACTGATAATCTAAATCAGTTTTAGGATTTAGCATCCGTAAGGTATAGTTAAAGTTGTTTTTCCAAAAAATGGCTAATGAATCAATTCTATTTCCATATTTTTCTATTTGAAGTGTGTCATTTCTTGTAAATACGGTACGCTTGGTTTTTTCATCACCAGGAATTTCAAAAGTTCCTGTTCTAAAACTTTTTATATCAACTTTATTTCTTTCAATACATGATGAAAGACTAATTAATACAATAACTAGTAGTGTTTTTTTCATATTAAATTCCTGTAAAATTAGAAGGTGTAATTACGCGTAATTCTGCTTTTATTTCATCACTTATAGCCAAAGTTTCAATAAAATCTGCCATAGATTTTTGAGTGATTTTTTCATTTGTTCTGGTTAGACCTTTTAAGGCTTCATAAGGGTTTGGGTATGCTTCTCTTCGTAATATAGTTTGAATTGCTTCTGCAACTACAGCCCAATTATTTTCCAAATCTTCAGCAAATTTTTCTTTATTTATAAGCAATTTATTCAAGCCTTTTAAAGTAGATGAAAACGCTATAGATGTATGCGCTAAAGGAACTCCAATATTTCTTAATACGGTAGAATCTGTTAAATCACGTTGTAGTCTAGAAATTGGAAGTTTTGCAGCCAAATGTTCAAAAAACGCATTGGCAATTCCTAAATTTCCTTCCGAATTTTCAAAATCTATCGGATTTACTTTATGAGGCATTGCTGATGAACCAATTTCTCCTTTTTTAATTTTTTGTTTAAAATAATCGGTTGAAACATAAGTCCAAATATCTCTATCTAAGTCTATTAAGATAGTATTTATACGTTTTAATCCATCAAAAATTCCTGCCAAATGATCATAATGTTCTATTTGAGTAGTTGGAAATGAATGGTGTAATCCTAAACTATTTTCAACAAAATTGGTACCAAATGCCTTCCAATCATTGTTAGGATAAGCTACTTTATGTGCGTTGTAATTACCAGTTGCGCCACCAAATTTTGCTGCGTGAGGAATCATTTTTAACAATTTTAATTGCTGATTGATTCGTTCTACAAACACATATATTTCTTTTCCTAATCGTGTAGGAGAAGCAGGTTGTCCGTGCGTTCTTGCTAACATTGATATGTCTTTCCAATCATCAGCAAGTGAGGTTAATTTTGCAACAAGTTCTTCAAGTTGCGGATAATACACTTCATTCAATGCATCTTTTAAAGAAAGCGGAACGGCAGTATTATTAATATCTTGTGATGTTAATCCGAAGTGAATAAACTCTTTTGATGTTGTTAAATTTAGTGCATCAAATTTTTCTTTAATAAAATATTCTACTGCTTTAACGTCATGATTCGTCACTTTTTCGATATCCTTAATTTGCTGTGCATCAGCATCTGTAAAATCAGTATAAATTTCACGAAGTGATGGATATAAATTTTCATCAAAATTTGCCAATTGTGGTAGTGGAATTTCACAAAGTGCGATAAAATATTCAATTTCTACTTTTACACGATAATTGATGAGTGCTTTTTCAGAAAAAAAGTTTGCAAATTGTTCAACTTTGCCTCTGTATCTTCCGTCTATTGGTGAAATTGCATTTAATGAATTGAGTGTCATAGTTTGTTGTGTTAACTGCAAAAATAAGATTTCGTTTTGGATTTTTTAATATGAATTTAAATTTATTGACAAATTGTTTTTTTCAAAATGAAAATGCTATTTATTAAGGTGTTTTAAGACACTAATCAACATTTATTTCAACCATTTTAAAATCTTCTTTCCACGTGCTTTATAGGCTGGACTTCCGTTGCTTATTTCTTGCTGTAATATGAGTTTTAGTTCATTGTGTACCCAACTATTTTCTTTTCCAAAAAGAAATAAAGTCTCCATTGTATAGGCTTTAACGGCAACTTTATGATCTGATATAAGCCAATCAAAACCTGTTTCTATAATTTTATCAATATGATTTTTTGTTAATTGTTTTTTGATGTGATTGTTGTTTTTTGAATCATAATTTTTAGCCAATAATTCACAAATTTTAGCAATTGGTCGAACAGCACTATCAAAATGTACTTTTGAAATAGTGTCAGTAAAAAAATCTAAATGAATGAAGATTAAATCTAATTTTTCGCGCAATACAAACTCTAAAACCCAAGATGCCCTTATTGATGCTTTATTATTTGTATCAAAACAAATGTTGAGCAATGGCTCAAATAAATCAGGATTAGCAAGAATATGTTGCGCAAACTCTAATCGTATTTCACGATAAGAATTTACGGTGCTGTTTAAAAATTTTTCTAATTCTTGCTGTTTCATCACTCAAAAATACGTCAATTCGAGTGATTTTTGTGATTGAAAAGAACAAAAATTGTATCGAGAATAATTTTACTATAAAAGTTCTCGATATAAAATTCTTATCAGAATTTCGCTCGAACTGACGATATTTTATATCTTTATAGTCTAAAAATTTAATATAATGAAACGTAAATTATTAATTGGGATAGCACTATTATTTGTTGCTATTCAATTTATTCCTGTTGAATTAAATCAATCAGAAACTACCTCTAAAAATGATTTTATTACAACATTAAATCCACCAACTGAAATTGCCAATATGTTAAAAACCTCTTGTTATGATTGCCATTCTAACAATACTAATTATCCTTGGTATGATAAAATTGCACCAGTTTCATTTGTTGTAAAACATCATATTGATGAAGCAAAAGAAGAGTTGAATTTTTCTGAATGGAATTCTTTTTCGGATAAAAGAAAACAACATAAGTTAGATGAAATAATAGAAGAAACTGAGGAAGGAGAAATGCCAATTAAAGCATATACCATTATGCATGGCGATGCAAAATTATCTTTAAATCAACGTGAGCAATTAAAAAATTGGATTAATACAATAAAATAGGAACGATTGTTGTTTTAGAGTTGTTATGTTATTCTTTAAATATTAGAGATTAAAAAAAATACAATGAAAAAAATAATAGTAAACACCTTTTTTGTTTTTCTTTTCTTCGGATTTTCTGTTGCGCAAGAAAAAATCAATCAATTTAACAGTCACGGAAAGCGAGAAGGAGTATGGAAGAAATTTTATTCAAACGGAAATATTAGATACCAAGGTCAGTTTGAAAACGGTAAAGAAGTTGGCGTTTTTAAATATTATTCACCAGTTTCTTCTGAATTTCCGATGATTATTAAAACGTTTAATGCAAATGATGCTATTGCTTTGGTTTCGCACTTTACATTAAAGGGTTTGCTGGAGAGCAAAGGTGAAATGAACGGCAAAAAACGTATTGGGAAATGGCTATATTTTCATAAAGATTGTAAAAAAATATTGATTGAAGAAAATTATATTGACGGTATTTTAAATGGCGATTATAAAGTGTTTTACAAAGACGGTAAACTTACAGAGATTAAGCATTATAAAAACGGTATTTTAGATGGAAATAGCAAAAAATACAATCCAAAAGGGATTCTAGTTGCTGATGTAAACTACGTAAATGGAGAACTAAATGGCAATGCTACTTTTTACGAAAATAATGGTAATTTAAAGCAAAAAGGGCTTTATGAAAACGATTTAAAAGTTGGTATTTGGGAATTTTTTGAAGATGGAAAACTGTCAGAATCTAAAGAGATAAAGGTTTGGAAAGATAAAAAATAGAAACTTTATTTTTTGATTATTATAATTTTCGGTTTTTCATTAAATTTATAATACTTTAGAGTTAGATACGTAAAATAAAAAATTCCAAAGAAAATTAATATGTAAATATAGTTTTTAAAATCATATTTTATTTTCTGTATTACACAAACCTCCAGGACAATTGTACGTTTTCCTATTTAATTTTTTATAGGCGCTTTCACAACTACATAACCATTTGTATATCAGCAAAATAAGTTGTATATTAGACGAATAAAACCCCAAAAAGGACGGTAATCCTTAAAA
>CAMZLV010000111.1 GCA_947311835.1 uncultured Lutibacter sp.
GTGTTGGACGTACCGCTAGTGTACCAGTTGTTCCGCCAGGGGCATTGCTGGGTAGCTACGTCGGGAAGGGATAAGCGCTGAAAGCATATAAGCGCGAAACCCACCACAAGATGAGATTTCTTTAAAGGGTCGTGGAAGATCACCACGTTGATAGGCTATAGGTGTAAAGGCAGTAATGTCATAGCCGAGTAGTACTAATAACCCATAGGCTTATGTACGCCGTTCTCTCTCTTAGGAGAGAGAACAGACTTTTTTATATTACATTTTTTAAATATTACGAAATATTACATATTATTTTTTCTTTATGTTAACTTATTGGTTCTGTTAAAACAGAACAGGTAATTAGACATTAGTACTGAGTAGTTATAAAACTACTATAAACACTAAATACTAATTATTAACTACTTAAGGTGGTTACAGCGATAGGGCTCACCTCTTTCCATCCCGAACAGAGAAGTTAAGCCTATCAGCGCAGATGGTACTGCCATTATGGTGGGAGAGTATGTCATCGCCTTTCTTTTAATCCTTCAACATCTATTTGTTGAAGGATTTTTTTTATACTTTTTTTTAGGTTTGCGCGTTAAATAATATCTATTAGTTATTACTTTAATTCTAAATTAGTATTAAATTTGTATTCGTTTATGAAGATTCTATTTAAATTCTTTTTTTTGATTTCAACTGTATGTTTTTCACAGACAGGAGGAGAGAATATTTTTAATTTTCTAAATGTACCAACTTCAGCTCGTCAAGCATCTCTTGGTGGTAAGGTTTTAACGCTTTTGGATGATGTAAATCAACCACTTTGGAATCCAGCAACGATTAATTTGAATAATGATAATCAATTAGCTGTAAATTATTTAAATTTTTTGACTGATATAAGTTATACATCTCTTTCTTATGCGCATATGTTAAATAGAAATTTTGGTTTACTTCATGGAGGTATTACATATGCTAATTACGGAAAGTTTATTGAGGCTGATGTTGATGGTATTGAAACAGGTACTTTTAAAGCATTTGATATTGTATATTCATTAGGATATTCATATAAATTACCTTTTTCTAATTTGAGTGTAGGGATAAATTCAAAAATTGTTAATTCTGTTATTCAAAATTACTCGTCATTTGGAATTTTAGCAGATCTTGGTGTTATCTATGCTAATGAAAATCAACCATATCTTTTCACATTAGTTGTAAGAAACATTGGTTATCAAATTACAACATATAATGGTTTTCAAGAGCGTGTACCGTTAGAGATTCTTTTAGGTTCTTCGTATAAAGTCGAAAATGTACCTATAAAATGGTATTTGACACTAGATAATCTTCAAAAGTGGAATGTAGCAGTACCTAATCCGTCCAATGCTATTACAAGTATTGACGGTACAGTTACGGAGGAAAAAATCAATTTTTTGGATAATACTATGAGACATTTGGTTATTGGTGCTGAATTTTTTCCTGAAGGATTGTTTAATATACGATTGGGATATAACTTTAGAAGAGCAAAAGAATTAAAATTAGATGGAATTCGTACTTTTGCAGGATTCACTGGTGGATTTGGAATGCAAATGAGAAGGGTTAAATTAAATTATGCGTTTTCTAAATATCATCCAGCAGAAAATACAAGTACATTTAGTTTGTTAATAGATTTAAGTAGATAAACACATATTACAATTGAAGAAAATTATTATTGCGATTGATGGGTTTTCATCAACAGGAAAAAGCACTTTAGCCAAACAGTTGGCTAAGAAATTACAGTATGTATATGTTGACACTGGCGCTATGTATAGAGCAGTTACTTTATATGCAATGCGTAATGGTTTTATAAACGCATCACAATTCGATAAAAAAAAATTAATTTCTGATTTAAATAAAATTAAACTTCATTTTGTTTTTAATGAATCTAAAGGATTTGCAGAAGTATTTTTAAATAATGAGAATGTTGAAAATGAGATTCGCACTTTGGAAGTATCTCAAATGGTAAGCCAAGTTTCTACTATTTCAGAAGTTAGAAAAAAACTGGTTGAGCAACAACAAGCACTTGGAAAAGATAAAGGAATTGTGATGGATGGGCGTGATATTGGAACAGTTGTTTTTCCGAACGCAGATGTAAAGTTTTATATGACTGCTTCTGCTGATAAAAGAGCTAAAAGACGTTATAAAGAATTGTTGGATAGAGGTGATAGCGGTATAACTTATGAGCGTGTATTAAAAAATGTAGAATCTAGAGATTATATCGATTCAACTCGTTTAGATTCACCTCTAACAAAGGCAGAAGATGCAATTGAAATAGATAATTCTAATATGGGATTGGAAGAGCAGTTTGATCGCGTTTATAGTCTTATAGTATCTAGAATCAAAGACTAAGGGATATTTAAGTATTTGTGTGTTTGTAATGAAATTTTCCATTTAGGATTTTGCATTACATAATCTACTATTAATGGTGTCATTTTTTCACGATTACTCCATTCAGGTTGTAAAAATAATTGACAATTTGAGTTTACAAGTGCTGCTTGTTTTTCTGCAAATTTAAAATCATCTTTATTAAAAATGATTACTTTTAATTCATTAGCGACATTATTTACTTCATCTAAAGGTAATTTGTTTTTTTTTGGAGATAAACAAATCCAGTCCCAAACTCCTGACAATTTATAAGCTCCAGAAGTTTCAATATGCGTTTTAAGACCATTATTTTTGAGTTGTTTAGTGATATAATCTAGACTCCACATTAACGGTTCTCCGCCAGTTATCACTACAGTATTCGCATATTTTTTTGCATTAGACACTATCAAATCTGTTTTGGTTGGAGGGTGAAGTTTTGAATCCCAACTTTCTTTAACATCACACCAATGACAGCCAACATCACAACCTCCAATACGGATAAAATAGGCAGCAGTACCTGTATGTGAACCTTCACCTTGAATTGTATAAAATTCTTCCATAAGCGGAAGCATTTTTCCAGTTGCGATTAATTGTTTTGTTTCTGAATTCACTAGTTAAAAATATTTTTTGCAAATGTAAGCTTCTTTAATTTTATACTTTGAAAGTTTTGAAGTATTTTTAACAAAAATTTTTTAAATAAATGAGCAAGAAAGATACTTTTTTTGAATATATCAACAATGGATATAAAACCAAAGGTGATTTTATAACATTAGGTGCTGCAATGTTAGGTGAAGAAACCATTACAGATGCCTATGTAAAAATACCTTTAAAAACGATTAATAGACACGGATTAATTGCTGGTGCAACTGGAACTGGTAAAACTAAAACATTACAAGTTTTTGCCGAAAACCTTTCTGACAAAGGTATTCCTGTTTTATTGATGGATGTAAAAGGTGATTTAAGTGGATTGGCACAACCAAGTCCAGGACATCCAAAGATTGATGAACGTCATCAAAAAATAGGCTTTCCATTTGAAGCAAAAAAGTTTCCTGTTGAAATATTAACCATTTCAGAGCAAGATGGTACTAGAATGCGAGCTACAGTATCTGAATTTGGACCTACATTATTATCACGTATTTTAGATTTATCAGAAACACAAAGTGGAATTGTTGCCGTATTATTTAAATATTGTGATGATAAAAAACTTCCATTACTTGATTTAAAAGATTTCAAAAAAGTATTGCAATACGCAACAGGAGAAGGTAAAAAGGAATTAGAGGCTGAATACGGTCGAATATCTACTGCTTCAACAGGTTCTATATTGCGTAAAATTGTTGAAATTGAACAGCAAGGCGGTGATTTGTTTTTTGGCGAGCGTTCTTTTGAAATAGAAGATTTAATTCGAATAGATGAAGATGGAAAAGGAGTAATATCAGTGTTAAGACTAACTGATATACAAGATAAGCCAAAATTATTTTCAACATTTATGTTGCAATTATTGGCAGAAATTTATTCAACTTTACCAGAGCAAGGCGATAGTGGACAACCAGAATTAGTATTGTTTATAGATGAAGCACATTTAATATTTAAAGAAGCCTCAAAAGCTTTATTAAGCCAAATAGAAAGTATTGTAAAATTGATTCGCTCAAAAGGTGTTGGTCTTTATTTTGTAACTCAAAACCCAAAAGATATACCTTCAGATGTATTATCGCAATTAGGTTTAAAAATACAACATGCTTTAAGGGCTTTTACTGCAAATGACAGAAAAGCAATTAAATTAACTGCTGAAAATTATCCAGATTCAGAATATTATGATACTGCTGAAGTATTAACAAAATTAGGAATTGGAGAAGCGTTAGTGTCATCATTAAGCGAAAAAGGAATTCCAACGCCACTTGCACGAACAATGTTACGTGCACCTATGAGTAGAATGGATGTGTTAACACCTAAAGAGTTAAAAACTCAAATTGCTATTTCTGATATTGCTGAAAAGTATAATGAAGTTATTGACCGTAAAAGTGCATATGAAATCTTAAGCGGAAAGATTGAAAAAGCACATGAGCGCGAAGAAAAAGA
>CAMZLV010000112.1 GCA_947311835.1 uncultured Lutibacter sp.
TAGAATCAATAATAATTGTAACAGGACCATCATTTACAAGTGATACGTTCATATCGGCACCAAATATACCTGTGCCTACTTTTTTACCAAAATCTTGTTCTACTTGTGCAACAAATTGTTCGTATAACGGAATAGAAACACTTGGTTTTGCCGATTTTAAATAAGATGGTCTGTTTCCTTTTTTGGTAGATGCGTATAAGGTAAACTGACTTACAATAATCAATTCGCCATCAATATCAATTAGTGATTTATTCATCACTTCGTTTTGGTCATTAAAAATACGAAGGTTGGTGATTTTTTTTGACAACCATTTAATATCATCATGAGTATCTTCATTTTCAATTCCAACTAAAACCAACATTCCTTTGTCGATTTTACTGACTATTTTACCTTCAATAGTTACTGATGCTTCTAATACTCTTTGTATAACAACTTTCATAAATACTTTTTTTTTAGATTCTTCGACTGCGCTCAGAATGACAACCAACAACTGACAACTAAAAACAAACAACCACTAATGCTTTTTTTTAAGATTCTTCGACTGCGCTCAGAATGACAACTAACAACTGACAACTAACAACCAAAAACACAACCACTAATGCTTTTTCAAGATTCTTCGACTGCGCTCAGAATGACAACTAACAACTAACAACTGACAACTAACAACCAAAAACTAACAACCACTAATACTTTTTCAAGATTCTTCGACTGCGCTCAGAATGACAACTAACAACCAAAAACAGACAACTGACAACTAAAAACCAAAAACTGACAATCAACTAATACGTTTTTTAAGATTCTTCGACTACGCTCAGAATGACAACTAACAACTAAAAACCGCCAACTGACAACCAAAAACTGACAACTGATAACAAACAACCAATCTACTCCCAAACATCGGTTCTATAATGTTCTTCTTCTCCTTCTATAATTTGCATATAACTTTTATACCGCGACCAAGCAATTTCTTCATCTTCTAAAGCGTCTTTTACTGCGCATTTTGGCTCGTTTATATGGATGCAATTGTTAAATTTACATTTATTTTTTAAAGCAAAAAACTCTGGAAAATAATCACCAACTTCTTCTTTCTCCATATCTACAACACCAAAACCTTTAATTCCTGGAGTGTCAATAATACGCGCATCAAAACTTAAATCAAACATTTCGGCAAATGTAGTTGTGTGTTGCCCTTGCTTGTGTTGCTCCGATATTTCTTTGGTTTTAAGATTTAACGAAGGTTCAATAGCATTAACTAAAGTCGATTTTCCAACACCTGAATGACCAACAAACATACTTGTTTTACCAAGCATTAATTCTTTAATCAGATTTACATTTTTGTTTTGTGTAGCCGAAACCTCAACGCATTGATATCCTATTTTTTGGTAAATATCTTTAAGATACAATATTTCTGCTCGTTGTTCTATTTGGTATGCATCAATTTTATTAAAAACTAAAACAGTTTTAATATGGTATGCTTCAGAAGTGACTAAAAAGCGATCTATAAAACTGGTTAGTGTTGGTGGATTGTTAATGGTTATCAACAAAAAAACCAAATCTATATTTGAAGCAATAATATGAGTTTGCTTTGATAGATTTACCGACTTTCGAATGATATAATTTTTCCGTTCGTGAATGGTATTAATTACGCCTGTTTCTTTATTTTCTTCTAACTCAAAATCTACTGTATCGCCAACAGCAATTGGATTGGTACTTTTAATTCCTTTTATTCGAAATTTCCCTTTTATTCGGCATTCAAAAAAATCTCCTTTTTTTGATTTTACCAAATACCAACTTCCTGTAGATTTATAAATTGTTCCTAACATTGAGTACAAAGGTGTAATATTTTTGTGATTTATACTAATAAATTAAACCTCACAGATTTTTAAATTCTGTGAGGTTATGTATTAGGGATTGAAACGGCATCCTTTTGTGAGGTACGAGCAAAAGATATAGTGTAAAGCCCGACCTGAAAGGGAATACCCAAAAACTATTTTTTAATAATTTTTTCTTGATGGTTTATGCTTTCTTGATGAATTGCTTTAAACATTTTTAACACAAATTCTTCACTCAAACCTTTGCTTTCGCCTTCTAAAATCATATTTCCAAGTATCTCGTTCCAGCGTTTTGATTGTAATACGGCAACATTTTTTTCTTTTTTAAGTGCGCCAATTTTATCAGAAACTTTCATACGTTTTCCTAAAATGTCAATTAATTGGCTGTCGGCAACGTTAATTTGAGTACGTAAACTTTCCAATTCTGCTCTATAATCTGCTTCTGTATCAGTTGGTTTTCTAATACGCAAATCGTCCATAATTTGAATCAATGTTTTAGGAGTAACTTGCTGCGCAGCATCACTCCAAGCGTTTTCAGGATCAAAATGAGTTTCAATCATCAAACCATCAAAATTTAAATCGAGTGCTGTTTGCGACACATCAAAAATCATTTCTCTATTTCCTGTTATATGCGAAGGATCGCAAATTAAAGGCAAATCAGGAAAACGATTTTGTAATTCAATGGCTATTTGCCATTCAGGAATATTGCGGTATTTGGTTTTTTCGTAAGTTGAAAATCCACGGTGAATAACGCCTAAATTTTTGATATTTGCAGTGTATAAACGTTCAATTCCTCCTAGCCAAAGTGCCAAATCAGGATTTACAGGATTTTTTACCAATACAATTTTATCGGTTCCGTTTAAAGCATCAGCAATTTCTTGAACAATAAAAGGACTAACGGTTGATCGAGCGCCAATCCACAATAAATCGATATCGTGTTCTAAAGCTAATTTTACGTGATTTGCATTGGCTACTTCAGTTGCTGTTTTCATGCCTGTTTCGGCTTTTACTTTTTGCAACCATTTCAAACCCAATGCTCCAACTCCTTCAAAATTTCCTGGTCGTGTGCGTGGTTTCCAAATTCCTGCTCTAAAATAATTTACATCAGAATCTTTTAATTGATGTGCAATATTTAAAACCTGCTCTTCGGTTTCTGCACTACAAGGCCCTGCTACTACGAGTGGATGATCTAAATTCATGTCATCCAACCATGTTCTTAATTCTTTTGTATTTTTCATTTTTCTACTTATTTGTGGCTTTATTTTAAGCCGTTTAAAATTTGTTTTATATGGTTTGTGCTTTCCATTTTTTGATAAATTTCGTTGAATTTATCTTGTTGCATCAGTGTTTTGAACTCTTCTAAATTACTGATGTATTTTTCTAATGTTTCAATAACATTTGTTTTGTTTTGCTCAAAAATTGGTGTCCACATTGCTGGTGAACTCTTGGCTAGCCTTACTGTAGATTCAAATCCACTTCCTGCCATATCAAAAATATCGCGCTCGTTTTGTTCTTTTTCGATAACGGTTTTTCCTAACATAAATGAACTAATGTGCGATAAATGTGAAACATAAGCGATATGTTTATCATGCGAAATTGGATCCATATATCTAATTCGCATACCTATTTTAGAAAAAATTTCGAGTGCTTTTTCTTGTAATTTAAATGCTGTTTTTTCTACTTCACAAATTATATTTGTTTTGCCTTTAAACAATCCTTTAATTGCTGCTTTAGGTCCTGAAAACTCAGTTCCTGCAATTGGATGCGTTGCTAAAAAATTTCTTCTTTTAGGATGATTTTTAAGCGTGTTACAAATCGATTCTTTGGTTGAACCAACATCTATAACCAATGTGTCATCGGTTATTATATCCAATACTTTTGGAATTACATCTAATTGCGCATCTACAGGAATAGAAACTAATACAATTGTAGCTTTTTTTAATTCTTCAAAAGTGGCTTTTTGATGAATAACACCAAGTTTTAAAGCCTCTTCTACATGTTTTTTATTCGTATCAATTCCAAATATCTTTGCCTCTGGATATTGTTCTTGAATATCCAAAGCCATGCTTCCGCCAATTAATCCTATTCCTATAACAAATACGTTCATTTTGTTCTTTATTTAGACCTCACAGGTTTTTAAAACCTGTGAGGTCTTTTTTTTCTATATTCTTTCTATTGCTTCTTTAATTATGGATGATGAAACACATAATGAAAAACGAATGTATCCTTCACCATTAGTGCCAAATACGGTTCCTGGAGTTATAAAAATATCTTTGTCGTAAAGCAATTCATCTACTATTTTTTCTGCTGATTTACCTTTTGGTAATTTTGCCCAAACAAACATTCCTGAGGTTTTCTTATCGTAGGTGCAATTTAGTTTATCTGCCAATTCCCACACCAATTTTCTTCTTTCAGTATATGTTTTATTCAGTGTTTCAAACCAAGTATTTGAAAGCGATAAAGCAGCAATTGCACCTTTTTGAATTCCGTAAAACATTCCTGAATCCATTTGGGTTTTTACTTTTAAAACTTGCTGTACAAACTGCTGATTACCTTGCAACATTCCAACGCGCCATCCTGCCATATTAAATGATTTACTTAGTGAATTTAATTCCAATGCTATCTCTTTTGCGCCATCTATCTGCAAAATACTTTGTGGAGTATCATTCAATATAAAAGAATACGGATTGTCATTTACAATTACAATATTGTGTTTTTTTCCGAATGCTATTATTTTCTCATAGGTTTCTCTTTTGGCATTTGCTCCTGTTGGCATATGCGGATAATTTATCCACATTAATTTAACGTTACTTAAATCTTGACGTTCTAATTCTTCAAAATTTGGTTGCCAATTATTGCCTTCATCTAAATTATAAAACACCTTTTTAGCACCTAATAAATCACTGACCAATGTGTACGTTGGATATCCAGGATTTGGAATCAAAACTCCATCATCTTCATTTAAAAATGCCATTGATATGTGCATAATTCCTTCTTTGCTTCCCATCAATGGTAAAATTTCATTTTCAGGGTTTAAAGAAACAGCGTATTTACTTTTATAAAAACGCGCTATTGCATTTCGCAATTCTGGTAAGCCAACATACGGCTGATATTTATGTGCAGTTACATCTCTCAAACTGTTTGAAATTGCTGTAATTACTTCAGTTGGAGGTGCTAAATCAGGACTTCCTATTCCTAAATTTATGATAGGTTTACCTTCGCTTAGAAGTTTTCTAACCTCACTTAATTTTATAGAAAAATAATATTCTTGTATTGCTTTTGTTCGTTCTGCAAATTGTATCATTTCCTTCCGTTTTTATATTCGCCTAATATTTTAAAATCTGTAGCCATTATTTCAATAATTGCTTTTGCTTTGCTATAATCTTGATAGTTATCAAAAGTTACATCAACAAAAAAAGCGTATTTCCAAGGTGTTTCAATTTTTGGTAACGATTGTATTTTGGTTAAATTTAATTTACAATCGCTTATAACATTTAAAATCGCTGCTAAACTCCCTCTTTTATGATCTAATTCAAATTTTAAAGAGGATTTATTGATTTGATCAATGCCGTTTTGAGGTTTTTCTGTTTGAAGTATTACAAATCGTGTTGCGTTATTTTTTATAGTTTGTATGCTATCTTCAATAATAGACAAATTGTATATTTCTGCTGCAATTTTTGGTGCTATTGCTGCAATACCTTTAAGTTTTTTTTCTGAAATACGCTTAGCAACATCTGCAGTATCAACATCTTCAACTAATTTGATATGCTTATACTTTTTAAAAAACTCTTTACATTGCAATAAAGCCATTGGATGTGAATACACTTCAGTTATATCATTTATGGTTTGGTTTGGAAGTGCTAACAAATGATGATGGATATTAAGGTATTGTTCACCTGAAATATGCAAATCATTATTATCTATCAATGCGTAATTAGGGATGATAGAACCTGCAATCGTGTTTTCTAACGCCATTATTGCTTGATCGCTCTTACTTGTTAAAATACTATTTACAAGTGCATCAAAAGACAGGCATTCATCTAATTCTATATTTTCACCAAAATAGTTGAGTGCAACTATATGATGGTTTGATCCTTTTATTCCTTGTATGGCTATTTTCATCATTTTCAATCCATAAAAAAAAGCCTCGAAAACCGAGACTTTATTTGATATTATTTTTTATTAAACAATAGGATACAAAGTCTCAATTCTTACTAAAAAAGTAAAAATAGAAATAAAATCCGTTCCAGTTGTTTTGTAAATTCATTATTTTGTGTTGTTTTACTTGGCAAATCTATAAATAAAAATTATATATCCAAGAACTTATCTATAAAATATTATATTTCTAAGTAAAAACGCTCTTTTTCTTTTGATGTCGCTCCTATTCTATTATAAAATTTAATCGCTCTGATATTAAAACTTGGTGTTTGCCATTGTACTAAAGTACAGCCCAACTTTTTTCCTTCCTCTTGAATTTTTCGAACTAATTTTTCTCCCAACCCAAATCCTCTAGCGCTTTCATTCATAAAAAGACAATCCATATAAATATACTCTTCAGCATTCCATGTTGAGAATTGCTGCGTATAGGTTGCATAACCAATTAATTTATTCTCTCTCTCTACAACCAAGCAATATAGTTTAGGATTATCAGAAAACAACTCCTTTTTCAACAGTATTTCTTTTCCTTCTTTCGAATATTTACATTGTTCATAAATGGCGTGTGCTTCGCATAGATTTACAATTTGGTTGACATCTTGTTCTTTTGCAAAACGAATTGTGTTTCCTTTCATCTTATTTTCGTTAAAATAATTTTATAAATACTTGTCTTTAATCACATCTATATGCCATATTTCATGACCTAAAACAATAAAGGCTGCTGCTCTTGCTGATATATTTTTCCCATTTAATTTACCCATACATTTCAGATCTGTTTCAGACAAACTCTTTAGAATAGACAATGTAAATTTGCTTGTTATTTTATATTCATTAATTATATCAGACATACTTTTAGCATTTGCCTTTGATGGCTGTATATAAGTATTTTGATCAAAACCTGTTAAATTAGTTTTATCATTTCTAGCAATTCGAAAACAACGATAAATGAATATTCGTTCGGTATCAATTATATGTTGTAAAACTTCTTTAATGGTCCATTTATCCTTTTGATATCTATACGCCAATTTATCATTTGGTATCGACTCAAAAAAATCAACTACTTTGGTTGCTCTTGTTTCAAAATTATTAAGAAGATTTATATCTTTTGAAACTTTATTGATATATCCTGTATAAAAATCATCAAACTCCAAAGGGTTTACAGCTGTTATTTTCATATAATTTATATTATTATTTTTTCAAAGGTAAATAAAATTTAGGAAGTGTTTATAAACAAATAAAGCCCTTGATTTCTCAAGGACTTTAAGCGGTCTGGACGGGACTCGAACCCGCGACCCCCTGCGTGACAGGCAGGTATTCTAACCAGCTGAACTACCAGACCGTTGCTCTTAGCGGATGCAAATATAACAGTGATTTTTGTATCTACAAAACTTTTCTTTTAAAATTTTAAATAATTTTTTTTCTACTCACTAAATATGAAATTAGCACTTGATGAAAACCCTTATGAATATCTACAGGCACATAAGATATGTTATACTGCATACACTTCATTTTCAAATTATTAAATTTTTCTTCTGTTTCTTTTTTATATATTTCTTTAACAGAATCAGCATATAAATTTATTTCTTCTCCTGTTTCTAGATCTACAAATTTTTTCGGACTATTATCAAATTCGAATTCCAATTCTAATTTTCCATCATAGGTATGAAACAAAATAACTTCGTGCTTATTGTAGGTTAAATGTTGTAATGCTTTAAATAATTCTTCTTGATTTTTGTCTGACTGAAACATATCAGTAAATAAAAATAATAAAGAACGGCGATGTATTTTTTCGGCTATTTGATGTAGAATTTTATAAGTATCTGTTGATTTGGTTGGAGTACTTACTAGTAATTGCTCTAACTGACTTAAAAGCATTCTTCTATGTCTATCACTTCCTTTTTCTGGCGCATAAAATTCGAATTCATTAGAATACACACTCAATCCTACAGCATCTCGTTGACGTTTTAATATATCCATTAATGCTGCTGATGCTATTGACGAAAAAGTAATCTTATTTAGATTGTCTATCGAAGGTTTTTTGAGTACTGGATAGTGCATAGATGCAGAATTATCAATGATAATATGACATCTAAGGTTTGTTTCCTCTTCATAACGCTTAACAAATAGTTTGTCGGTTTTAGCAAACAACTTCCAATCAATATGACGTGTACTTTCTCCTTTGTTATAAAGTCGATGTTCGGCAAACTCAACTGAAAATCCATGAAATGGACTTTTATGCATCCCTGTAATAAAACCCTCAACCACTTGCCTTGCAAGGAGTTCCATGTTTTTTAATTCTGAAATGTTTTTTACTGATTCTACGCTCATAATGTAAATATAACAAAAAAAGAGGTTTAACCTTCGTTAACCTCTTTTTTTTATTAATTAGTCCTGTATTTTTTACATAGCAGCATCAATCTTATCTGTATATGTCTTTTTTGGTGCTACACCTACTTGCTTATCTACTACTTCTCCGTTTTTAAACAACAATACTGTTGGTATGTTTCTCACTCCATATTTAGCAGCAAATTCTTGATTAGCATCTACATCAACTTTACCAACTATTGCTTTTCCTTCGTATTCTTTTGCAATTTCTTCTATAATTGGACCTACCATTCTACAAGGACCACACCATGCTGCCCAAAAATCAACTAATACTGGTTTGTCTGATTTTAAAACAACCTCATCAAATGAAGCGTCTGTTATTTCTAATGCCATAATTTGTTTTTTTATTAATTATTATATTACAAAAATAGTCAAATATTGAGCCTTATATAAATAATTTAATCATTTTTATTTATAATAGCATTGGCAAAGGTTATTTTTTATCTTATTTATTCCGACTCACTTTCTGGTGCCAATCGAACTTCTAAACCATCTAATTCAGGTGTAATTGGTATTTGACATCCTAAACGACTATTATCTTCAACATAAAATGCTTCGGCAAGCATCATATCTTCATCTGCTCCCATTTCAGGTAATTCGTGATTTGACAAAATATAACATTGACATGAAGCACACATTGCCATTCCGCCGCAAATACCAATTGTTCCTTCAGGAGCAATTTCATACGAACGTATGACTTCCATTAGGTTCATTGCCATATCAGTTGGCGCCTGTACTTCGTGTAAAACACCTTCTCTATCCGTAATTTTTAATGTAATATCTAAATCTTCCATTATCTTTTTATGTTATACTTTTTATAACTGCTGCTTCTGCTTTTTTGGTTTCTCCATCAAAACCCGTAACACCATTTACAGTTGTATATTTCATTACATATCTTTTATTTGGATGAATGATATTGTACGCATATTGAACCGCAATTGTTGCTTCGTGAAAACCACATAAAATCAATTTTAATTTTCCTGGATATGTATTTACATCTCCTATCGCGAAAATTCCTGGTATATTGGTTTGATAATCTAATGCGTTATTAACAACAATGGCATTCTTTTTAATTTCTAATCCCCAATTTGCAATAGGCCCTAATTTTGGAGACAATCCGAATAGTGGTATAAAATGATCTGTTTCTTTAATAATATCGCCTTTTGTTTTATGTTTAATCAATAGTGATTCTACTTTTTTATCACCATTAATTTCTTTTACTTCGGCTTCCGTAATTAAATTAATTTTTCCTGCCTTATACAGTTCTGCAACTTTTTCTACAGAATCTAATGCGCCTCTAAACTCATTTCGTCTATGTACAAGCGTAACTTCACTTGCTACATCAGTTAAGAAGATTGACCAATCTAAAGCCGAGTCTCCACCTCCTGCAATTACAACGCGCTTATCTCTATAAATTTCTGGATTGCGAATAATATATTCTACACCATTATCTTCATAATTTTTGATATTTGGTATTGGTGGTTTTCGAGGTTCAAACGAGCCTAATCCTCCTGCAATAAAAACAATTGGAGCACTGTGTTTCGTTCCCTTATTAGTTGTAACTACATAAGTTCCATCTTCTAGTTTATCAATAGTTTCTGCTCGTTCGCCAAGCGTATAAGTTGGTTCAAAAGGTTTGATTTGCGCTGCAAGATTCGTTATCAAATCACCTGCTAAAACTTCTGAAAATCCTGGAATATCATAAATTGGTTTTTTAGGATAAATTTCTGAACATTGTCCTCCTTCTTGAGGCAAAGCGTCAATTAAATGACATCTTAACTTTAATAATCCTGCTTCAAAAACTGCAAACATCCCTACAGGTCCTGCGCCGATTATTAGTATATCTGTTTGAATCATTTTACTATATAATTTTATAGTGCAAAAATATGCAATTTCTCAAAACAATTGAGATGTAATAGTCTTTTATATCAGGGCAAACTCATACTTTTTTAACTAAACTTTCTTAATAATTAAATGATTAATAGTTTGTTAAGTCATTTTTTATTTGTATATTATACTGATAATCAATAATTTAACTCAATGA
>CAMZLV010000113.1 GCA_947311835.1 uncultured Lutibacter sp.
CACCAATAAAAAACTTAAAAACAGAAAAAAACTCAAGAAAAAAATGATTCTTGAGTTTTTTTGACTTTATGTGGGAAGAAAACTATCTTGTTAGTCTTACTTCTGAAAGCGCCTATTTTCTTCAACAGAAGATGGTTTGAGTAATCAGTTATAAAGTAGAGATTGTAACTACAGTTTTTCAATATTATTGGACAAAGTATTAATAAATTTTTGCAACGGATTTTTAATCATCATAGCCATCATAGGATTAAAATCGCCTTCAAAATCTAATTTAGCATCTGCTGTATTTTCATCAATTTTATTGATATTTGCTGTTAAAGTAAAAGGTAATTTACTACTTGCAGCACCTAAAACTATTTGGTTAAATTCGGTTTTTTCTTTTAAAACTAACCGTATTTCTGGCATTCCTTTTAATCTAAAAAGAAAAGAATCGCCATCAACCTCAAATTTTTCAGCACCTTCAGGCATTAATTGTTCGAAATTTTTTAAATCTGATAAAAATTCAAACAATTCTTTTTGTGATTTTTTTACACTTATTTTAGTTGTTTCTAATTTCATTTTAAAAATTTTATTGATTCCACTCACTTGGATTCGTTCTCCAATAGTTGAGAGTAAGCAACTCTTTTTCAGATATGTAATTCATTTCATTAGCTTGTTCTAATAAAATATCATAATTACTCAGCGTCACAAGTTCAATATTATCTTTCTCAAAATTTTCTGCAGCAATATCAAAACCATAAGAAAAAATAGCAACCATCCCTTTTACGGTAGCATTTGCTTTTTTAAGAGCATTTACAGCATTTAAACTGCTTTTTCCTGTGCTAATTAAATCTTCAATTACTACTACATTCGAACCGCTTTCTAATGCTCCTTCAACTTGATTTTGCCTTCCGTGTTTTTTAACTTCAGGTCTTACATATACAAATGGTACGCCAAGTTCTTCAGCAACTAAAACGCCAATTGCTATTGCACCTGTTGCAACTCCAGCAATTACATCAGGTTTACCATATTTATCTAATACTATTTTAGCAATTTCTTGTCTTAAAAAAGTTCTAATTTGAGGGAACGAAAGCGTAACTCTATTATCACAATATATTGGTGATTTCCAACCAGAAGCCCAAGTAAACGGATCGTTTGGTTGTAGTTTTATAGCTTTAATTTTAAGTAATAGTTCAGCAGTTTTTTTTGCAGTATCTTTGTTCTTTATCATGGCGCAAATGTACACAATTTTTTATAACGAAATTCCAATTTTATTAACAGACAGTCTGAGTAAAGATACAGATGATAATTTTTATTATTTGAATAGTGTTTGTTTAAATGAATTGGCAAGTCAACTAAAAAGCAATAAATTCACACATGTTATTTTGTATCATTCTGATATAAAAGTGCTTTGGAAAATATTTAAATCGCATTTTAAAATAGAAAAGGCTGCAGGAGGATTGGTGAAAAATCAAAAGGGAGAAATGCTTTTTATTTATAGATTTGACAAATGGGATTTGCCAAAAGGCAAAATAGAAAAAGGAGAATCTAAAAATGACGCTGCAATTCGTGAAGTAGAGGAAGAATGTGGTGTTGAAGGATTGGTTATTCAAAAAAAACTTCAAAAAACCTATCATATTTTTCAGCGAAATGGTTCCGAAATACTAAAAATAACATATTGGTATGCTATGGAAACGGAATTTAGTGGAAGGCTAAGACCACAATTGGAAGAGGGAATTACTAAAGTTGTTTTTAAAGATGATGAAGAGGTGAAAAAAGCGCTTGAGAATACGTATGAAAATATAAAATTACTATTTTGAGTTTCCGTCACTTCGAGTGATTTGATAGAGTGCTAACTGAATTAAAAAGATTTTAACCGTTCTCGATATAATTTTTCACTCGAACTGACGATAGTGTATAAATTCAATTTTTATTGTAAGAAAATCAGGTTAATACCTTATTTTTGCCGCTTTTAAAAACCAAACCATTATGACAGAGTTTATTAGAAAGCGAACAAAGAATGCTAAAAATGATATTTTAAGTGGATTGACAGTTGCCTTGGCATTAGTTCCAGAGGCTGTTGCATTCGCATTTGTTGCAGGTGTAGATCCGTTGGTTGGTTTGTATGCTGCATTTATGATTGGTTTAATTACTTCAATTTTTGGTGGTCGTCCTGGAATGATAAGTGGAGCAACAGGTGCATTAGCAGTTGTGATGGTTGAATTAGTAGCCAAAGGAAACGCTATGGGAGTTGAAGGAGAACAATTGGGTTTGTATTACCTTTTTGCAACCGTTATTTTAATGGGAATTATTCAAATGTTGGCAGGAGTTTTTAAACTTGGTAAGTTTGTGCGATTGATTCCACATCCTGTAATGATGGGATTTGTAAACGGTTTAGCAATTGTTATTTTATTATCTCAATTAGGAATGTTTAAAGAACTTGTAGGAGGTGAAAAAGTTTGGATGCAAGGGATGAAACTATACACTATGATTGGTCTTGTTGGTTTAACAATGGCAATTATGTACGGCTTACCTAAAATCACAAAAAAATTACCTGAAGCTTTAATCGCAATTTTAGTAGTGTCAGCAATAGTGATTTTTGGAAATTTAGATGTTGCAACCGTTGGTAGTTTTATTAGAGATGGAGGTGGAGAAGGTTTAAAAGGAGGATTGCCATCCTTTCAATTTGATATTTTTAATAAAGTCCCGTTTAATTTAGAAACCTTAAAATTCATTTTTCCATACGCATTAATACTAGCTGCAATTGGTTTGATAGAATCATTAATGACATTGAATTTAATTGATGAATTAACCGAAACACGAGGAAATTCTAATAGAGAATGTTTGGCACAAGGAGGTGCAAACATTATTACAGGTTTGTTTGGCGGAATGGGAGGCTGTGCTATGATTGGTCAATCACTTATCAATATAAAAGCAGGAGGACGCACACGTTTGTCTGGTATTGTAGCAGCGTTAACGTTATTAGCCTTTATTCTTTTTGCTTCAGGATTGATAGAGCAAGTGCCAATTTCGGCATTAGTAGGAGTTATGTTTATGGTTGTTATAGGAACATTTGCTTGGTCAAGTTTTAGAATATTTAATAAAATACCAAAAACCGATTTGTTTGTATTAGTTCTTGTATCTGCTTTAACCGTTATTTTCGATTTGGCTATTGCTGTAATATCTGGAGTAATAGTAAGTGCCTTGGTTTTTGCTTGGGAAAGTGCAAAACGTATTAGAGCGCGTAAGCATATTAAAGAAGATGGAACGAAAGTTTATGAAATTTGGGGTCCTTTATTCTTTGGTTCTATACAAGCATTTAATGACAAGTTTGATGTTAAGAATGATCCTCAAAATATAGAAGTAGATTTTATTGAGGCACGTATTAGTGATCATTCTGCGTTAGAAGCAATATTTAATTTGGTTACTAAATATGAAATAGCAGGAAAGTCAATAAAATTAAAGCATTTAAGTGAAGATTGTAAGATTTTATTATACAAATCAAGTCCAAAATTTAGAGCGGTAATAGAAGAAGCAATTGATGATCCTCGTTATCATTTGGCTGAAAATCCTGAAGCGTTTACTAAGTCGTTGTAAAGTTTCTTTTATTGTTTTTTTAGTTGCTGTCGCTAGTAGTTACAAACTAGCGCGAGTTCAATGTCATTAAGTTAAGGATTTAAATAATTGATTATCAGTAATTTAATTAGGTTTTTTCATTTATTATTTGTATATTTAACTGATTTTAAAACAGTTAAAATGAAAA
>CAMZLV010000114.1 GCA_947311835.1 uncultured Lutibacter sp.
ATCATTTAATTAAAAATAAATTATGTGAACTAAATAGCAATGTTTATTTTTGAATAAAATATAAAATAAAGAGAATGAATTTTACTAAAATTATAGATATTGTCAGTTATACAATACCTTCAATTGTAACAGGATTAGTTGCTTACTACTTTTTTTCATATCAATTTAAGAAAGAAAATAATAGAGAAAATTTTAAATTAGTAAGAGCTGATAAAAAATTACTACTAAACGCTCGATTGCAAGCATATGAACGCATGACTTTGTTTATGGAACGTATAAATCCTTATAAATTATTGGTCAGAGTTACTCCAACTGATGATAATAAAGAACTTTATATTCATAAGTTAGTTCAAAGTATTGAGCAAGAATTTGAGCATAATTTATCACAGCAAATTTATATTTCGGAAGAATGCTGGAGTGTTTTGATTACTGCCAAAAATGCAACAAGTCATATTATAACAAAGACCGCAGAACAAAAGGAAATTATCACTTCTCAGGACTTGAGAGAAGCCATTTTAAAAAGAATGGTTAAAGGAAATCCTCCTTCTAATACTGGTCTTTCTTTTATTAAAGAGGAAGTAAAATCTTTATTTTAATAAAAAAAACTCAAAAACTCAGTTTTACTATTTTAAGTTGCATAAAAAGAGGCTGTCTAAAAGGCGTCATTCAGAATAAAACGAAATATCTTCAGAAAATTACAATTAGTTAATTAACAATTATTGAGATTTTTTGACTACGCTCAAAATGACAAATCAAAAACTTTTCAGACAGCCTCTTCTATTAAAAATAATACTGTTTAAAAATTTAACTTCACGCCTAATTTAACGTTTCTTCCGCGAGTAGAGTAGCCATAAATATCCTCATAATCTTCATTTAAAGCATTGTCTAAAATACCAAATATTGTTAGTTTATCAAGTGGTTTGAAACTTGCCGAAAAATCAACTAAATTATATGATTTCATTGTAGTATCTACTGTTGAAAATGTAGTTGAATCATAATATGAAGCATTACGATTACTTACATTTTTAAATCCAAGAGAAACCGTTGTCGTTTTAAATAGATTTGCAACTACTTGTGCTGAAATTTTATTTTTTGGGATATAATTAAAATCTTGGCTCTTATATGTATAAGTATGTGCAAGATTTACAACTATTTTTTCTGTAGGTTTTAATTTTACAGTAGTTTCAACACCTTTCGCATTTGTTGTATCATCAGCATTTCCATATTGACTTACAAATGTTATTGGATCAAAATTAAAAATAACTTTATTTGTTTCATCTCTATAAAAGAAAACCGAACTTATTGTTAACCATTTCTTATACGAAGCGTCAAAACCAAATTCAATAGTTGTATTCTCTTCTGGTTTAAGATCTAAATTACCATATTGTGAAAATAATTGGTACGTACTTGGTGTAATATATGCCGTAGAATACGATGCTAAAACCTTTACTTTCGTTTGGTTTGATGCAATAACATTATAAGATGGATTTACATGATACACAAAATGATTTCCATATTCACTATGATTATTTAAGCGCGCTCCAACATTTAAATTTAAACCATTTTTACCGTTATACACAACACTTGCATATGGATCGGTAGTTGAGTATTTTGCAATATTACTATCGATAGTTCCATATGGCGAATTTGTTTGATTGTCAAAATCTTGATAATTTAATCCTACAATAAAATGAAATTCTTCATTTATTGTATATTTATTTACTAATTCTGCAAATAAACTTTTACCTTCATATCTATAACTATTTATTGTAGATGTCCAACTGCTATAACTGTTAAATCCTCTTTTTAAATTACTTGCCGAACCTAAAACAATTAATTCGCCATTTTTATAGTTATAGTTTGCTTTTAAACCTTGTTTAATTTCTTTATAAAAACCATTATTTATATCAGAATCTTCATACAAACCTGCATCGTAATCATAATCGTATTGATTATAATTTCCAAAAAATTGAAAAGATAATTTATCATTTGCTTCGTATCCTAATTTCATCAATGCATTTTCGCTATTAAATCCATCTGTTTCAAAAGGAGTAACCGAATTTACATCACTTGCTGCCGACATACCATTAGATGATGTAAAACCAACATTTGCAATATAATTAAATTTATTTAGCGTTCCTCTTACACCTATATTTTGATTAATTTCATCAAAATTTCCTTTTCTATTGCGTTGTGTTTCATTTGTACCCAAACTTGCCAAATAATCAAGAGAAAAAGGTTTTTTTGATGCTTTTTTAAGAATAATATTGATTACTCCTGTTGCAGCGCCAGAACCGTACAAAGTACTAGAAGAACCTTTTAAAATTTCGATAGATTCTATTTGATTTACGTCTATTAAATTTAAATTGTAAGTCGCAGCAATTCCTGTAGGATCACTTACTAAAACACCATCAATCATAACGGCTACTTGACGTGAGCGTCCTCCTCTAAAATACAAACCAAGATTTGTACCTTTAGAGTTATTAGAACCATTAATTTCAACACCTGCAACATTATCAAGTAATTCTATTACTGTTTTTCCAGAATTTTGTTCAATGTCATTTTTGGTGATTTTGTAAATAATTTTACCTGAATGCTCTTTTTTTAATTCAAATTTTGTGTCAGAAAGTACAACTTCTTCTAATTGTTCTACTTTTTCATCTTTTTGCTCTTGTGCAAAAAGTACATTTCCTGCTAATAATATTGATAGCAAAGATAATTTAATACTTCTTTTTTTCATTATAATAATTTAAAAGGCTTTTGCCTTAAGATTTAAAATCAGGATGAAATTTTGGAACATAGAAAACCTATAGCCAAACCTTTCTTCCCGAAAGTTTGTTACTCAATGAATTAGGCAGGTCTCCTGACTTGTGTCTTGCTTTTTACCTTCCCGTTATTACAGTGGTTTTTAGATTAAAAACAAGCATCAACCAATGGCTGACTAAACTTACAGTTGCGGGAACAGTCTTGGATTTTCACCAAGTTCCCTTTTAATTTCATTTCTATAAATAGTAGAAATGAAAACCAAATTCGCGGCAAATGTATACATCTTTTATGAGATTTGTATAGTAAATAGATTGATTTTTTATACTTTCGAGTTTTAAAAATCACCAATGATAAATTACGCTAAAATTATATTGCTTTTTACTTCCTTTTTATTTTTAATGTCATGTAGTGAAGAACTAAAAAAAACTACAGTAATCAACCGTACAAACACCTCAATAAAATATGCAAAAGGATTTGATATACAAACTTATACAGATTACAAAAAATTAATTATCAATACGCCTTATAAAAGTTCTAAAAACCCTTTAACATATGTTTTAGTGACTGATAAAACCAATATTTCACAGTTTTCTAAAACCGAAAAAATTATCAAAATTCCTATTAAAAATATAGTTGTAACAAGCACAACACATATTCCGATGTTGGAATCACTTGGTGTAACGCAAGCATTAATAGGTTTTCCAAACACAAAATATGTTTCTTCTAAAAAAACTAGAGAACGCATAGAAAACGGAGAAGTGAAAGAATTGGGAAAGGACAATAATTTAAATACAGAAGTTTTGATTGATTTAAATCCTGATGTTGTGATTGGTTTTTCTGTAAATGGAGCAAACAAATCGCTTATAACTGTTGAAAAAACAGGAATTCCAGTAATTTACAATGGTGATTGGCTAGAAGAAACTCCGTTAGGAAGAGCCGAATGGATTCGTTTTTTTGGTGTTTTATTTAACAAAGAAGAAAAAGCAGATTCTATTTTTAAAACGATTGAACATCAATATATAAAGGCTAAAAAAATAGCATCTAAATCAAAAAATACACCTACAATTTTATCAGGTGCAATGCGTAAAGATATTTGGAATTTACCTGCAGGAGAAAGTTTTGTTGCACAATTTTTTAGTGATGCAAACACAAACTACCTTTGGAAAAACACCAAAGGAAAAGGCAGTTTACAACTGAACTTTGAAAGTGTTTTAAACAAAGGGCAAAACGCTGATTTATGGCTTGCTCCAAGTTATTTCACCTCTAAAAATCAACTGCTTGACGCAAGTGAACATTACAAGCAATTTATGGCTTTTAAAAATGATGCTATTTATACATTTGCCAATAAAAAAGGAGCAACAGGAGGAACAATTTATTATGAATTGGCTCCTACTCGACCTGATTTAGTATTAAAAGATATTATAAAAATAGCGCATCCTGAATTGTTACAAAACTATGAATTGGTGTTTTTTGAAAAGATGGAGTGAGTTTATTTATTATTTTCTAATACATAATCAAGTACTTTTTGCATCAAATGCACTCTATCTTTTCCTCGTACATTATGTGGATGCATTGGATAGGTAAAAAAGTCTAATTGAACACCTTTCTTTACTGCTTCTTGTAACAATGTCATACTGTGTTGCGGTACAACTGTTGGATCAACACTTCCGTGAATTAATAATAGTTTTCCTTTAAAACCATCTAAATACTTTCCTACACGTGCTTTTGCATAGCCTTCAGGATTTTCTTGAGGCATATCCATATAGCGTTCGCCATACATTACTTCATAATATTTCCAGTCAGTTACAGGACCTCCAGCAACGGCTGTTGTAAATACTTTTGGGTTTCGTAAAATCAATGAACTTGCCATAAAACCTCCATAAGACCAACCGTGAACAGCAATTCTATCTGCATCTATAAACGGCAATGATTTTAAATAATCTACTCCTATTAATTGGTCTTCAATTGCTGCATCGCCTGCTTTTCGATGGATAACACTTTCAAAAGCGAAACCTCTATTTTCTGAACCTCTATTATCTAATGTAAACACAATATAATTATGTTGGTTGGCAAAAGATTGCATCCAAAGCGAAGCACCTCCTTGCCATGAATTGGTTATTAATTGCGCATGCGTTCCTCCATAAACATAAATTAAAACTGGATATTTTTTATTGGCGTCAAAATTAGCAGGTTTTATCATTCGTGTATATAAATCAAAGCCATCAGAAGATTTTAAAGTGCCAAAAGTAATTTCTCCTGTTTTATAGGTTTTTAAAGGGTCATCTGCCTTAAAAATAAGCATTTTTGTCCCATCATTTACATTGATTAAACTAATTTCTCTCGGTACAGTTAAACTACTAAATTTATCAATAATATAATCGCCATTTAATTGTGCTTTGTGTGTACCTTTTTTTGATGTAAGTTTAGTTACTGTGTTTGTTTCAATATTTATTTTATACACATGATTTTGTCTACCATCTTCTCCTGTGGCTGTAACTATAACATTTTCACCACTTTTATCAAATCCTAAAAAGG
>CAMZLV010000115.1 GCA_947311835.1 uncultured Lutibacter sp.
AAATCTGGTATGCTAAAAGGCGGTAAATTTGATGGAATTTCACCTACAGTTTGAATTGTTTGCGTAAACTGACTTAACCAAACTGCAATTAAACTACCTAAAATCATAGCAAAAAGCATATACAATCTTGAAATTTTTTTTATTTTTCGTACGATTAAGGCTATCGCTAAAGTAAGTATTGCTACTAAAAATGCATACCAATTTGTTTCTGAAATATGGCTAATGATATATTCAATAATATGGTAAAACGAACTTCCTTGCGGAACTTTAATTCCAAAAATATGCTTTAATTGTTTAAAGGCAATCAATACTCCTGCTCCTGCAGAAAAACCAATTATTACTGAATTAGACACAAAATTTACCAATTTTCCCATTCGTGCTATTCCCATAAATAATTTTATAACTCCTGCCATAAAAGATAACAAAATTGCTAATGAAACAAAGGCTTCTATATCAGATTCTGGAGTTACAAATTTACTTATTATACCATACAAAACAATTGAACTAGTGGTTGTTGGTCCTGATACTAAATGATACGATGATCCAAAAATTGCTGCAATAACAGGCGTTAGCATCGCTGTATAAAATCCATAAATTGGAGGCATTCCTGCAATCATTGCAAAAGCAACTGCTTGTGGAATTACAATTATTGTTCCTGTTATACCTGCAATCAAATCGTCTTTCCAATATTGTTTTGATAAGGGTAACCAAGTTAAAATTGGGAATATTTTGTTCATTCTATATTTATTTATTTTGTAATTCTAAATCTGTCAAAACTAATCTTAATTCGTAATAAGTAAATTTATCATCTATTTTATTTTTAAGATCTGTTAGACCATCAAACTCTGTGTTTTCAATTATTTTCTTTAATTCTTTATATTTTTTTAAAGGCATTATATCTTTTACTTCTACTTCGCCTGTTGGTACAAAGTGAATTAGATGTCCGTAAATTGTACCTTCAACTAAGTCACGTTCTTTCGCTATTTCAGTTACCGTTTTACCGCTCTTAAATAAATTTAAAGTATGTTGTTTTGTTGGAACTTTTTTGGGTTTAGAATCTTTACGCTTAGGACTATCTATATAAGTTACTTCTTTTGGTTGAACATCGTTTTCAGCAATATACTTATTAATTATAACTAATATTTCTTCACCGTGTTTTTCAACTCTTATTTTCCCCATTCCACTGATTTTCAACAATTCTTGTTTGTTTTTTGGAAAATATGCACACAACTCAAATAACGTTATTTGAGTAAAAACCTGAAATGGAGGGCATTCCATTTTTTCGGATGTTTGTTTTCTATATTCTTTTAATTGTTCAAACAAAACAGGATGGTCTGTATCAATAACCTCAGCCCTTTTCTTTCCTTTTTTTGTTGATGTTACGGTTTCTGATTTTTCTAAAACTGCTTTTGCGCGAATATCTAAATATTTATCAACTGAAAAGCCTTTTGACAAACCATTAAAACATACTAGTTTTACTGTTAATAATTCTTCAAAATCATCTAACTGTTTCGTAAAATCTTTCTTTACAGATTTATTTTCTGTTGAAAAAGTTAACTTATCAAATGGTGTTTTTATCTGCTCTATAGTTTGTGTTTTAAAATAACTGATTCCTTTTTTAATTCGTTCCTGCAACTGCGTATCTTCTTCTAGATTATCAACAGTTGCACTTAAAGTTGCTAACTGACTTTTAAAAGAAGTAGCTACTTTCATCAATTTTACAATTCCATTATCTTTAATATGATTTAACGGTTCTATTATATTACCTTTAAAACTGGTTTTATTTTCATAATATATTTTGATTAAACGCTGAATAGGATATAAAAAATATTGATAATTGAATAAATCTTCAATTAAATTTAATTGATAATTTTTTTGAGAAATACGTAAATCTTGTGCTGTTGGAAAATTTTCTTCAACTTCATTAGTAAAAGCAACTACTTTAGAATCATTTATAATTGCATTACTCGTTATTTTAGTTTTAAGCACAATACCTTCTAAGGTTTTGCATCTACTCAAGGCAACATACGTTTGACCATGCGTAAAAGACGCTTCGGCATCAATAATGGCTTTATCAAATGTTAACCCTTGACTTTTATGAATGGTAATTGCCCAAGCCAAACGCAATGGAATCTGCGAAAATGAACCTGCAACTTCTTCTTTAATTTCCTTAGTTTCGCTATTTATCTGATACACTACATTTTCCCAAACTTCAGGAAGTGTTTCTATTACTTGGTTGTCATCTTTACATTTTACCCAAACCTTATCATCTTCTAAAAGTATAATTGTTCCTATTTTCCCGTTATAGTAGCGTTTTTCAAAACTACTATCATTTTTTATAAACATCACTTGTGCGCCAACTTTTAATTTTAATTTTTCTTTAGTTGGATAGGCATATTCATTAAATTTACCTTTGATTTTAGCCGAATAATTACGCGATTTTGATGTTATTTTATTCAACTGCTCATCATTAATAGAATTGGCTCTATTATTATGAGTTGTAAGTGTTATATAACCATCTTCATTTTGTGGTGTAAAATTTGGTTGAAATCGTTTATTTAAAATAATAGCAGATTCGTCAGATAATTGATCGTTTCTTACTTCATTTAATATTTTTATAAACGTTTCATCTGCTTGACGATAAATATGTTTCAACTCTATACTAACTGCATTTGCTTGCATAAAAGCATGGCTACTAAAGAAATACATCGTTTTATAATGTTGTTGTAACAATTGCCATTCATAAGGTTTAACAACTGGAGCCAGTTGTTGCAAATCGCCAATCATCAGTACTTGCACTCCACCAAAAACTTTGTTTCTATTCTTATAACGTCTTAATACCTGATCAATTCCATCTAATAAATCAGCTCTTACCATTGATATTTCGTCAATAATTAATAAGTCTAAAGATTTTATAATATTGATTTTTATTTTGCCGAATTTAAATTTAGATTGTTTTTGAATTCCTGGAATAATAGGTCCAAAAGGCATCTGAAAGAAAGAGTGAATTGTAACTCCTTTTGCGTTGATTGCCGCAACTCCTGTTGGCGCAACAACTATTAATCGTTTGTTTGATTCTGTTTTAATTTTATGAAGAAATGTGGTTTTACCAGTACCTGCTTTTCCTGTTAAAAAAACGTTTCTATCGGTTTTTTCTACAAAATTTTGGGCTAACGCTAATTCTGGATTTTTCATAAATATACATAGATAATAATCATCCAATATAATTAAATCATAATTATCTTTTAATAATTTTAAAAATTTCTTTTTTAGTCCCTTTATTTAATTTCAATAAATAAATACCTGTTTTTAGTTTTTCTACGTTTAATGTATGTTCATTAATTGTACCTTTCATTAATAGTTGCCCTGAAATTGAGATTATTTGGTATTCTGAACCTAAATAATCATCTGAAATATTTATAATCGCAGTTGTAGGATTTGGGTAAATAGTACTTTCTAAAAGATTATCTTCAATACTTAATGCTTCAAAATAAGGTACTTTTGATTGCTGTACGCCAGTTCCTGGAGACCATACCCAAACAGATGGATTGCTTCCTGTTTCAACCTCAAGTATTCCTCCATAATTATATGCCATATTATCATTTACTTCTATCCAATTTTGTCCTGCATCTGTAGAATACAAAATACCTTTAGAATTTCCAAAACCTCCAGAATGGTAACTCTTTGATGATGTTGCGTAAACAATGTTTGAATTTTCAGGAGCTACAGAAACACCTCGCATAGTTGAATCTGTAATTATATGTGACCAAGCATTTCCTCCATTTTCTGTTTTATACAAACCCTTATTTTCTCCTAAAACAGTAACGTAAACCGTTCCTGCATTGTTTGGATCTGTTTCTATATCAAAAACACCTTCCCAAGGATATGTTGGAGTTCCTCCTGTCCAATTTATCCATGTTGGCACAATGTCTGGTCTAATATCAGTATTAATTTTATGCATTTCAACAGTTCCTATTTCTGACCAATTATCACCAGAATCAACTGATTTCCATAAGCCATCTGATCCTCCTGCATAAA
The DNA here is from genome assembly GCA_947311835.1 of uncultured Lutibacter sp. Lineage (GTDB taxonomy): Bacteria > Bacteroidota > Bacteroidia > Flavobacteriales > Flavobacteriaceae > Urechidicola. Next base: position 4,039 of record CAMZLV010000115.1, read on the forward strand.
TAATATTCGAATTAAGTTTATCGACTTCTATAAATTTTAATTTTTTATTAGACAATACTACTTGCCATGAGTCACCATCATCTACAGAACGGTAAACAACACCGTCAATAGTTATAAATAACGTTCTGTTATTTACATTACTCGCTCTATCTAATGCAAGTCCATACATTCTTATAGAGTTGTCATAATTTGGCAAACCATTAGTTACCAAAATCCAATCCTCACCGTAATTTGTACTTTTAAACAAACCTGTTTTTGCTATTGCATTTTCATTGATATCTGTAAATTGTCCTCTACTAAATGATGCCCAAACAACATTTTCTCTATCAGGATCATTTAACAATGTCATTACATTTGATCCTGCACCACGCTTTGCAATATTAGTAGGAACTGTTCCTGCTACGCCAAGATCCCAAGAATAATTTGGATACGTATTATAATCAGGTTGTGTTCTTGTCCAAGAGTTTCCATGGTCTGTACTATACCAAAAACCGATATCGTATCCACCAATATATACAACATTAGGATTGATTTGATTTACATCAATACAATGTCCATTAATATTTTCAACTCCTGTAGAAATCCAATGGTTTTCAGACACTTGTTCTGTAGATATATTATTTAAAGTCACTCCTCCATCAAAACTTCCCCAAGCCCATTGACCAAAGGCTCCATAAAATTTATCAGAGTTAAATATATCTTTCGTTACTGTTTTATTTAAGCCATTAAAACTATAAGCAAAAGCAAAATATTGATTTTCAGAATATCCTTTTTGCCAATTATTAACAAATCCTGTATGACTCCAAGTAGATCCACCATCAGCCGTTTCCCAAGTTCCTGCATTGCCATTCCAATCGAAAGGATATAATACATCTAATAATCGTATTTTATTAGGATCATTTATGCCAACGCTGATAATTCCTGTTTTATCAGATATTTGTGTAAAATTAACACCTTGATCTATGCTTTTATAAAATTCTCCTGAAAATTGATCCCCATCTAAATAATCACCGAAACTTAATTCTTTACATGATGCACTATCTGTATAACTGCTCAAAAACGTACTAATAAATACAATATTTGTATTTGTTGGATGTAAATCAAAATCTAAAATATCACCTTGTGCTGCTCCAATTTCAATCCAATTGACACCTCCATCAATTGACTTGTATAAATTTGCTTCAGAACATCCCCAACGAGATTTACCTGTAAGAACATATACTATATTTTCATCAGTAGGATGAATCATAATTTTTATTAAATGGAGATTGTCTGGTAAATTTTCACCAACTACAGCATTCCAATTATTACCACCATCAACAGTCTTATAGATATCTCCAAATGATTCTGGTGCTGGATGATGTGTCAGATAACCAATATTTGGATTAGAAGCAGCTATTGCTACATCTTCTATATATGAATAATCAAAATTATCTATTGGTTTTGGAAAAACAAGGTCGAATAAATTCCCCCCATCTTCGGTTTTATACAAACCTATATATGTTCCTGCAAAAAATATTTCTGAATTTGAAGGATCAAATCCTAATGCGCTTATATGTGTTTCTTTTAATCCTTGATTTGCTCCTAAAACCTCCCAACTTTGCCCATTATTCGAACTTTTGTAGATACCACTTAAATCTGAGGCTGCATATATTATTCCGACAGGTGATGCCTTTACACATGCAATAGCTCCTCCTCCTCCAGGATTTGTTCTTGTCCAATTATGTTGTGCTTTAACATTATTTGCAATACATAATACAAATAAATAAATAAGTATCTCTTTTTTCATTTTTCTTTTTATTTTTGGTTTTTCTATTTTTGGGTTTGAGCAAACAAAAACAGTTATTTATTTATTTATTTGCTTGCTTATCATCATCAGTTATATAGTAACATCCTCCTTCTGTTTTATCAGGCGTAAAAGCACGTTTAAACCAAAGAGGTCTTCGTTCTCCGTTTGGTCCAGGCGCTGGTCTTGTCATTGCTAACCATTCTTTAAATACTTCATGCGATTTGTTCGTATCTACAGCAATATCTCCATATTTTTCATCTGCTCCAGGTTTTTCAATACGAACTCGTTGATGCCAACAATGCATTCCACTAATAGGATCTGGATGTACGGCATGAGTTATATTTTGATGCACACCTCCATCTTTCCAAAAAATTCGCTTTGAATCTTTATCTTTAGAGTCAAAAGGTTTGATTCCAGAAATGGTACTCATTTTCCAAACTCCTTCTCCATTATTTGAAATATCTACTGTATTAACAGCCCAACGATTTCCATTTTGATCCTGTGGTTTTTTCCAACGACCTATATGGTGTGAGCATGCTACAACTCCAGGTTTCATAGATTGTGTTACCCATACTTTATCGATAAAGAAACCAATATCAGTATTCATTTTCACCAAATCACCTGTTTTGAATCCCCATTCTGCAGCATCATCTGGATGCATCCAAATAGGATTTCTATTTGATATTTCTACCAACCACTTTGCGTTACCAGAACGCGAGTGAATTAATGTTGGCAATCTAAATGTAGGTACTAATACATATTCTCCTTTTGATTTATCTAATTTTTCTTGATGAATATGTGATTTTATGTAGGTTGGCGTTGCATATTCTGGCCATTTCCAATCGACCATAGTTTGTGAATAAAATTCATTTTTGCGCGATGGAGTTGGAAAACCTACTACGGCTTTTCCATTAACCATAACACCAATTTTTTTACCATTTTTAGAAATCACATTCGTCACTTTATCAACTTCTGAACCTTTTAATTGCTCTTCAGTTAAAGGTGCTTCATTTTTGTTATATGATTCTCCTTTTTCTATTTCGTAAGCACCGTATTTTTTCATATAATTTAGTTCAGCAAATTGACCTGTAAAGCCATCATTTTTTGCTGTTTCTGTCAAACCTTTTACTCGCTCAAAAATATATTGATAGTATTCGTCTACCGTAATTTTCTCACCCTTACGATAAGGCGATTCAAATGTTTTTCTAATTCCCATAGAACCATCAGGATCTATTCTCCACGATAATTCAATCCAAAATTCATCTTCTTCCCAAACTTCTCCAGGATTTACTTCATAAGTATAGGTGAATTCTTTTCCATTACGTCTTGCTGCTTCTCTTAAAACTGGTTGTCTAAAGGCAATCCAAGTTCCTCCATGTGTTGCATAACTATTAATATCATGTCGTTCAGATGCTAATCCCATAGGTAATACAAAATCAGCATAAAAAGCGGTTTCGTTCCATGTTGGTGTTAAGGCTGCATGCATTCCGAATTTATCTTCACGTAAGAACATTTCCATCCATGTAAATCCATCAGGATATGTCCACACTGGATTAAATACACGAGAGAAATACATATCCATATAACCACGACCTGCTTTTAAGAAATGTGGTAATAATTGACTCATTTCAAAAAATGATAAAGGATATTCTTTAGGGAAATGCAACTCATTCCAAACTTTTTGAGGCGCTGGAGGATTTGGTTGTGTTGGTGAAAACTTGTTCCAAGAATTTGGTGAAGTTCCTCCTTTTGCGCCAACTGCTCCTGTTAAAACTGATAAGAAGTGTAAACATCTTGCAACTGCCCAACCCCCTAGATTGGATGCTCCTGCAGAACGCCAGTTGTGTGATGCAAAACGCGGTCCTGCTTCACCAATTTTAACGGCAATTTCACGAATCATTTCTGCTTTTACGCCTGATTCTGCTTCTGCAAATTCTGGAGTAAATTCTTTGTATTCGTTTATCATTTCAGCGATATAATTTTCAAAAGTAACTTCTTTATCGCTATGTTTTGCTTGTAAATATTCTTGCCAATTTGTCCAATTTTCAAGATAATCACGATTGTACAATCCTTCTTCTAATATGATTAATGCCATAGCCAACAATACTGCTGCTTCCGTTCCTGGATAAGATGGCATCCAGTAATCAGACATTGATGCTGTGTTTGAAAGTCTTGGATCCATCGTTGCCAACTTAGCTCCTTTCATTTTACCCTCAATAATTCGTTGTGCATGTGGATTGAAATAGTGACCTGATTCTAAGTGAGCAGAAATAAGCAGGATAAATTTTGCATTTGAATGATCTGGAGATGGTCTATCATAGCCATACCATAAATTATAACCAAAACGTGCTCCTGATGAACAGATATTTGTGTGTGAATTGTGACCATCAATTCCCCAACCTTGTAACACCCAATTCATGAATTTTTCGTGCCCTGGACGTCCAACTTGGTAGGCAATTTCATTTCGTCTATCTTCTTTTATAGCTTTGCGTATTCTTGCAGCTATTGTATCTAAAACCTCATCCCAAGAAACGCGTTCCCATTCACCCTCTCCACGTTTTCCTTTTCTTTTTAACGGATAAAGAATTCTGTCAGGATCGGTAATTTGATTAATTGTTGCAGGTCCTTTTGCACAGTTTCTACCTCTAGATCCTGGATGATGTGGATTACCTTCTAACTTAATTACTTGTTGTGTTTCTTTATTGATAAATGCTGTTAAGCCACAAGCAGATTCACAATTAAAACAAGTTGTTGGTACTATTTGATAGGTAGTTTTTTCTTTTTTAGGCCAAACTTTAGGGTTGTATTCTACCCAATTATCCCATTTTTCTGGTGGTGGAAAGTTTTCATACATCGATGCAACTTCTTCATCAGTAAAATGACGCATATCGCCATCAAATTCTTGATACTTTTCTTTGTGCAGATTTGGTATTACTCCTAATTTTTCTGCTATATTTTCTATAAAAGATGGTTTTTTATATCCCATAATATTATTTTTTTTATTTTCTCTGTGTGACTCTGTGTCTTTTTTTCTGAGATGTACAGAGTTGTTTTATTTATGCTAAAGGTATTCTTTGCGGTGCTTCAATCCATATTTTTTCTGTAGCATAAATTCCTATAAGAACACATACTGCAGAAACAACTATCATCATTGAACTTGGTGCAATTAACATTAGTGTTAATGGCAAAACGTTTCCTACTATAACAACTACAGACCAAAATAAATTTTTATAACGCCCTTTAGTTATCATACCTACAACTGCATGAGCAGCTGTTGAAGGATGTGTCATTGTTAATTCGGTAATCAATGTAAAAAGATTTACTACTAAGGCTATTATCATTGTCGTCTTTAATAATCCTGCCCAATTTTCTATATCTGTAAATAAACTAACTAATATAAAAATTGCCGCTCCAGCCATAATACTATGTACTAACATGTGTAATGCTAAAGATGGACTTTGCCAAAAATCTCTTCCTTTTGCTTGTGCAAATAAAAATGCGGTATAAATGGCTAACATCACTGCAAAAAATGCTGTTATCCACATTAAAATAGTACTTCCTGTTGAGATTTCAAAATAAGTCATTGCTCCAAGTACTGTTGCTAATAATCCAAATATTGTTATGGTATATCCTCCTTTTACTAGCCATGAGTTCCATTGTGGTCTTAGAAGTACATTTAAAAATCTGTCTGGCCTGTCTAAATCCATCACTAAAAACAATCCTGTTAATGATAAAAACACTAGAGACAATCCTGCTGACCATAATTTTACTGTATCAGACACTTCATAACCTAATAACATTGCTAAAAACGGAATTAGAAATGCTCCTGCAGCAATGGCTTTTGTCATTACATATGCTGACACTTCCCATCCCCAAAGTATTCCTTTGTCTGGTGTATCATAAACTCTTCGCGCTTTTCCGTTTAGCACATCAATATAATTAGGATTTTCTGTTTCTTTTTTATGATAAGCTGCTTGCATATCGTTATCTAATGTCATTTGCAATAAATTAACATCATCATTTGTGTTCATCATTTTCTCAGCGTATTTTGAGTAATGACCAACACCTCGCGCTTGAGAGTTCCATAAGAAATCACCTGATTTATCAGTTGCTTCAGGATTTAATGAAGCAAAATCTCCATCTATATAGAATAAGTTTGGGTTTGTTCCTTTTTCTGGTTTACGAACCGTTACGGTTTCTCTTGCTAATAATTGTGATATTTCTGTATCTGGATTATCTATATCTCCAGCAATAATTGCATGTTCTGGACAAACGGTAACACAGGCTGGTTCTCGACCTACCTCTACTCTATGCGCACAATAGTTACATTTTGCTGCAGTATTAGTATCAGGATCAATGTATAATGCATCATACGGACAGGCTTGCATACATGATTTACAACCAATACAACGGTTGTTGTCAAAATCTACAATACCATCTTCACGTGTATAGAGTGCTTCTACTGGACAAATTTCTACACAAGGTGCATCCGTACAATGGTTACATCGCATTACTGAAAATATCCTACGAGTATTAGGGAACTCTCCTTTTTCAACTTGTTTAACGTAAGTTCTATTAACACCTACTGCTACATCGTGTTCACTCTTACAAGCAGTGGTACAGGCATGACAACCGATACATTTACGATTATCAATAATAAATCCGTATTTCATATAGTTTGTTAGTTTAGTTATTAACTTCCCAAAAAAAATATTTTTGAGTTTTAAAAATTTTATATTTTTAGCATTAATTATTAATGCGGTAATTTACTTTTTAGCATATGATATAAAGTAGTTCCTATTAGGCCTCCAAACAACACAATTGCTATTGTGGCAACACCTCTACCTAATAAAATAAACATTGGTCCTGGACACGCTCCTGCCAATGCCCAACCTAATCCAAAAATTATTCCTCCAAATATATTTCTGTAAAATCCTTTCTTTTTTGGTGCTATTATTATTTGTTCTCCTATATATGATTTAATTAATCCTTTGTTAAAAAAATAAAACACAATCATTCCTGTTAAAACTGCTGAACCTATCACTCCATACATATGAAATGATTGAAATTTAAACATTTCATAAATTCGATACCATGAGATAATCTCTGCTTTGCTAAGTATTATTCCAAAAAGAATTCCTAATATTAAAAATTTTATATTTTTCATTTCCTTGAGAATTAAAAGATTAATGGCAATATAAACCATGTCATTATTAAACCTCCAATAAAAAATCCGATTACTGAAATTAATGAGGGTAATTCAAAGTTACTCAAACCTACAATTGCATGTCCTGAGGTACAACCTCCTGCATAACGAGAGCCGAATCCGACTAAAATTCCTGCTACAATAAGAATTACAAAGCCTTTAAGAGTAAGCATTGTATCTATACTAAAAATTTCATTTGGAAGATATTGAGCGCCTGCATTTTGAAATCCTAAATCAGCTAAATCTTGAACTGTTTGTGGATTTAAATCTACCGAAGCATCAATAGTTAAAAATTGAAAAGCTACAAAACCTCCAATTATTGTTCCTAAAATAAAGAGTAAATTCCAAGTGTTTTTTCTCCAATCAAAATTAAAGAAATCGGAAAGTTTCCCTGCGCCACCAATAGCGCACAGTGTTTCTAAGTTTGATGACACTCCGAATTTTTTTCCAAAATAAAATAGAAAAAACATCACTAATGTAATCATTGGACCTGCTACGTACCAAGCCCATGGTTCAAAAATAAAGTTCATAGTATAATAATCAGATGTTAAATATACATATGTAACTTTTGTTACTCTGTAACTTTTGTTACATAACTAAATATTTTTGATAATAATGTAGTTTCTGTGTAACTGAATTTTTCCTAAATTCTCTAGTTTCTTTAGCAATCGTGATATAACTACTCTTGAAGTATGTAACTCATATGCAATATCTTGATGTGTACTATTGATTTTATTATCGTTAGATATTCTTGATTTCTCTTGCAGATATTTTAAAAGCCTTTCATCCATTTTAAGAAAAGCAATATTATCAATAGTATCTAACATTTCATTAAGCCTATTATGATAACTTTCAAAAACAAAATGCCTCCAACTTTTATATTTACCTGACCATTCTTCCATTTTTTGAACTGGAATCATTATCAATTTAGTATCTGTTTCGGCAATGGCTCTTATTTCGCTTTTGGTTTGACCTATACAACAACCCATAGTCATTGCACATGTTTTTCCTTGTTCTAAAAAATACAGAAGTAATTCATCTCCATCATTATCTTCTCTTAGAATTTTTATCACACCTGAAACAAGTAATGGCATAACATTTATATACTCACCTATTTCTATCATTTTAAATCCTTCAGACACTTCTTTAAAAGTTCCAACTTGGATTATTTCGTCAATAAGTGCATCTTCGAATCGGTGTCCGTAGTTCGCTTTTAGTTCTTCAATCATATCGCAAAAATACATTATTTTTGAGAATAAACTAAATCGTTTGTTTATTGAACAAAGAAAGTCTTAATAAAATTAATTACGAATACTTGTGTATATCAATCCTTTTTTATCAACCTAAGGACAAAATATTGAACTCATTAATTGATAAAAAAATATTTCAAACACAAATAAGTATTTTTTAATCTAATAAAAATTTGGTTGTATAAATATCGTCATTTGTAAATAACTTAAGGATGTATGTTCCTGTAGAAAATTCAAAAACTGGGAATGAATATAAGTTACTCACTTCATTTTCATCAATTTTTTCGTAACGTATAATTTGCCCTAGACTGTTGATAATTGCATAGGCTTTAATTTCTTCACCATCTTTATTAAGTTTTGCAGTCATATAGGTTTTTTTAGATGGATTCGGGTACAAAACAAACGATTTTTCAAGATTAAAATCATCAACACTTGTAGAAGTATCAACAACTACAAATTGTCCCATCATTCCTCCATCTTCATGCGTTAGCATATGACAGTGATACATATATGGCACTGTAGTGTCTGCAAAATCGGTGAATTTGGTGATTACACGCATGCTTGTGCCTCCTGCTGGAACTAAAAATGTATCTTTCCATCCAACTGCATAGGCAGGAGGAGGGTTTCCTCCAATATCTAATATTTGATATTGAATATCGTGAATATGAAATGGATGAGCAATTGCCGAATTGTTTGAAATTGTCCAAATTTCTGTATTATCTAATGGTATTGTTACATTGATATTATTCATATCCATACTTACTCCATTGATTGTAAAATCACCATTTAATTGATTTGGACCTCCAGTTATTGGTGACAATGTAAATGTTCTTGATTGATTTGAGTTTGCTTCTAAAAATGGCGTAACTGTTGTTAAAGCCGTAGGAATGGATGTTATCGCACCTGCTGTTTGGTTTACTACATTTAATTGCAAAATATTAAAATCAGTTCCATTTAAAGGGTTTGGATTATAGTTGTTTAAAGTCATTCCTGCTCCCATTCCAGGATTTGTTGCGCCGTAAATTCCGTTACCAAATTCAGATGCGTAACTCATCAATTGTAGTGTTTGTCCGCTCATTCCAGACAAGTCAACCAGTATTTCTGTACGTTCTCCTGGCGCTAAGGGCAACCTTGTTAACAATAAAGGTGCTTCTTTTAATCCGCCGTCTGTTCCTATTTGATAAAATGATTTGTTTCCTGAAAGTCCGAAATTAAATACACGTTGTGATGAACCATTTAAAATTCTAAAACGAACGACTTGCGCAGGCACATCTGTCATCGGATTAACTGTTGCATTTACCATCACTACATCATCAGCATTTGAATGGTTTACGATTTGATAATTGGCATCAAAGTCTTTAGTCTGAACTACTAATGGTATATCATCTACACCATACGTTCTCGGTAAATTCAAAACTGCTTCTATAGGGTCTTTTACTATTATTAATCCTGCAATTCCTTTGCTTACATGCTCATCCGTAAACGTGTCTAAATGCGGATGATACCAAAAGGTAGTTGCTTTATCAAGTACTGTAAATTGGGGATTCCATGTTGCTCCTGGAGCAATAGTAGTATGTGGACCTCCATCATTTACTGCTGAAACATGCATACCATGCCAATGGATGGTTGTTGTTTGCCCTAAGTTATTTGTAACATTTATATTCACATTTGAACCTTGATTCATTATGATTGTTGGAGCCAAAACATCTCCATTAGCACCCATAGTTGCCGTATTTTGCCCTGCAAAAAACTGATGCGTACTATTTTGCAAGGTTAGATTTATATTTGTTGATGTAATTGTTGGAGGTATTGTCATTGTGTTCTGAGCAAAAACAATGTTTGATACAAGTACTAAAACGCTAAGTATAAATGCTTTCATAATTTTAAAATTTCGGGGAAAATAAAAAAATTTATTCTATTTCTTTGTAGCTTTTGTTACAGTTTGTGTTGTACTTCCACACTTCAACATTTTATCTCCAAAATAAGGGTTTTTTATTTCTGCATCAAAACTCAACCAATCAGCACCTTTATTAGAATTTGCCATAGGACAATGTTGAATGTATACTGTTTTATCAGCACCAAAAATTGCAATTGAAGGTTTAAAAGCATTTGAAATCATCACAAATTGATTTCGTTGCTTTTCAATATCAGTGGTTGCACTAATACTTTGTAACCCTTCTTTTAATTTCGGAAGTGTTTCCATCCATCGTTTATGAGCTTCTTTGTTTTTTAAATAATTCATTGGCACTTTTTTAGCCAATTTTAGAGTTTGCGTTGCTAGTTTTTGCACGGATTCAGAATCAGAATCAACAAAAGCATCTTTTAATTGAATATAACTGCTTACTAATTCGTTAAATGGCTTTTTAAATTTCGGACTAACATTTATAACTTCAATATTAGAAATCGATTCTTGCTGCTCATTAGTTGGTTCTGTATTTTTTGCAGAAGATGTCATCATTGACCTTTTTCCTTGTAATTGCGCTGCTGCATCTACAGTAAAAGCGCCGTTTACTACAACCTCATCTTCGGTTTTTAAACCAGAATTAATAACATAATTATCACCTGATGCATTGTCTAACTCAACATCTCTAATTTCAAAAATTGGCTTTTCTTTATCTACCTTAACATAAACTACTGAGCGTTTACCTGTCCATAACACAGCCGTTTTTGGCACTAAAATAGTAGAAGACTCATTATTATTGTTTTTTAATTCTACAGCACTACTCACAAACATTCCTGGTTTTAATTTGTTGTTTTTGTTGTTTAATGTTGTTCTTACAGCAACGGTTCTTGTATTTGAATTTAAATTAGGATCTATATAATCTATTTTTGTTTTTATTTTATGATTAGGAAAAGCATTTAATTTAATAGTAATTTCTTGACCTCTTTTTAAAAATTGAATGTCTTTTTCATACACATCAAAAACCGCCCAAACACTTGATAAATTTGACACTTTAAACAGTGGAGAGCCTTCCTTAACATGATTTCCTTCTTGTACTAACATCTCATCTATATAGCCAGACACATTCGCATACATATTAAAATTAGTGATTACTTTTTTAGTACGTTCAATTTGTAAAATTTGCTTTTCTGAAATTTTCCAATTTTTTAATTTGTTTCGTACAGCATTGTAGAGTTCTGGTTGTATATTTTTGATTTCAAGCGCTTCTATAAATTCATTTTGAGCAGTTACCAATGCTGGAGAATAAACCGTTGCTATTAAGCTTCCTTTTGATACATATTCACCAACTGTTTTATAGTTCAATCGTTCAATTCTTCCTCCAAAATGTGCAGTCTGAATAGCACTTGCTTTATCATTTGCCTTAATTGTACCTGATAATTCAATAGAATTTCCTTGCTCACCTTGTTGAGAACCTCCAACAATAAGAGTTTCTATATTTGCCAAAGCCATAGCGTTTTTACTCATCTGAAAACTTGTATCTGATAAGTCTGTCGAATCTTCATCTCCTTTTGGAATTAAATCCATACCGCAAATTGGACATGCTCCAAATTCAGGCATATCTATTTTTGGATGCATCGAACACGTCCAACGTGTTGCTTTAACTTCTTTATTTTGACTTGGTTTTTCTGTAGTTTGATTAGCAAAAAAATACTTACCAATTAAAATACCTAGTATTAGAGTAACAACTACGGTCACTAATTTATTTTTTTTCATAATTATTCTGTTAAATATTCTACTTTAGATTTGGCAATAAATGCATTTTTAATCGCTTCAATTTCCATTAATTGAAATTTGATTTTTTGCAATTGTAATCTTAAAATTTTATCATAATCTAAAATTCCAGTTTCATACGCTTTTAAATCTACGTTAATGGCTCTTTGTATTTCTGTTTTATTTTTTTGAGCAGCAACTACGGTTAAAATTGAGTTATCTAACCCTAACTGAGCATTATCTAAAGCAATATTTAAGTTGTTTTTTTGATTTTCTGCTTGATCAATCAACATCTTTTGCTTAATTTTTAGTTGTTTGTATTGCGAATTGTATTTTTTATTAAAAAGTGGTATTCCAACCGAAACTTTAGGCATTAAAACATCTTTTCCGTTTTGCGCAGGATTTAAAGTAGTATACCCATCAACCAAAATATAATCTAAGCCAACTGTTATTTTTGGTTTTTTATCTATATCAATTAATTTTTCCTGTGCTTTATAAACCTTATTCATTTCTTGAATTTTAGCAATACTAGGATGACCATCAACGGCATGTTTGTTAGTCATTATATCTAATACATTTAAACTATCAACTATATTTAGCGCCTTGTTTTCTCGTTGTAATAGTTGATTAAAATTTTTACTTAATACTTCAATGCTATTTATATTTTGAAATATTTTACTATGCAGTTCGTTTTTTTGAACACGAATACGCAATACATCACTCATTGTTGCTTTATTATTAGATAATGCTGCTAGAGCCATGATTTCATAGGTTTTTAAAATTTGTTTATTATCCTTTAAAATTGCTGTAATTGCCAATTGCTTATAAATTTCGTAATAGGCTTTTTTAACTTGAAAAGCAATCTCTCTTTCAGACAATACAATATCAAACTGCTTCACTTCTGCTAAATATTTTACAGCGTCCTTTTTAGCGTCAAATTCACCAAACCAAGGTAATTTATGACTTGCTCCAATTTTAAACAATTGCGAACCAACACGAGTTTCAGGTGTTAATGCAAAAACTCCTGCATTGATATTTGTGTTTTGATATGTAGCAACTTCATTTACTTTTTCATTAATCAAATCATAATCAGCCGTTTTTACTTTTATTTTAGAATTGTTTGATTTTGCTATCTCAATGTAATCATCTAGTGATTGTGAATATGTTGTAAAACCAACTAAAAATACTATTGTTACTATTATTTTCTTCATATTTATATTTCTTTGCTAACCTTGCGTAAATCTTTGCGAACTTTGCGGTTAATTTAAACGCTAAGAACACAAAGGTTTACGCGAAGTACGCTATGATTTTATTTTTATTTCTTTCATCCAACTATATAAAACTGGTACAACAAACAAGGTTATTAAGGCTACAAGCATTCCTCCAAAACTAGGTATAGCCATTGGTATCATAATATCACTTCCTCGTCCTGTTGATGTTAAAACTGGTAATAATGCTAAGATTGTGGTAGCTGTAGTCATTAAACAAGGTCTTATTCGTTTTTCGCCTGCTTCTATTACCGCTTCTCTTATTTCTTGCTTTGTTGTAGGTTTATTTCTATCAAATATTTGAGTTAGATAAGTTGCCATTACAACTCCATCATCAGTTGCAATTCCAAAAAGAGCAATAAAACCTACCCAAACTGCAACACTTAGATTAATTGTTTTTATTTGGAATAGTTCTCTAAAATCTAATCCAAAAATGTGAAAATTTAAAAACCAATCTGTACTGTACAAACCAATCATAATAAAACCACCTGCAAATGCAACTAAAATTCCTGAAAAGACTAATAATGAGGTTGCGATTGATTTAAATTGAAAATATAGAATCAAAAATATAATAGCCAATGCTAAAGGCACTACTATAGACAATGTTTTTTCGGCTCTTATTTGGTTTTCGTAAGTTCCTGTAAATTTGTAATTAATTCCTTTAGGAATCGTTAATTCACCTCTGTCTATTTTTCCTTGGATGGCTTTTTGTGCTGCTTCAACAACATTTACTTCGGCAAAACCATCGAGTTTATCAAATAATACATATCCAATCAAGAAGGTGTCTTCACTTTTAATCACTTGAGGACCTTGTTCGTAGCGAATTTCAACCAATTCTTTTAACGGAATTGGATTTCCTTTTTTGGTTGGAACAAAAATATTTTCTAAATCTGTTGGACTTGTACGCAGTTCTCTTGGATAACGCACACGAACTCCATATCGTTCTCTTCCTTCAACCGTTTGTGTAAGCATTTTACCTCCAATAGAAACCTCTAATATTGATTGTACATCTTGAATTGTCAAACCATAACGTGCTATTTTTTTTCTATCAATATCTATTAATAAATAAGGTTTCCCTACAATTCTATCAGCAAAAACAGCCTCTTTCTTTACTCCTTTTACATGTTTAAGTATTTTTTCTAATTCAACACCAAAGGCTTCAATTTCTGCTAAGTTTTGTCCTTTTACTTTGATTCCCATTGGCGCTCGCATTCCTGTTTGCAGCATCACTAATCGCGTTTCTATAGGTTGTAATTTAGGCGCAGATGTAACTCCTGGTAATTTGGTTACTTTTACAATTTCTTTCCAAATATCATCAGTAGATTTAATATGTTTTCTCCAATTTCGATAATATTCACCGTCATTATCTATAATTAAATCTTTTGTAGGGATTTTTGTACCACTCTTAATAGTCTTTTGTCTTCCGCCTTTTGTCTTTGATCTTAGAACAAACAACCCATCTTCATTCACTTTAAACTTAAGTCTTTTTCTATGCTCATCTTGTTTGTATTCTGGTTTGTAAATAATAACATTTTCATACATTGACAAAGGTGCAGGATCTAAAGCACTTTCTACTCTACCTGATTTCCCTACAACTGTTTGTATTTCAGCAATTGATGCAACTGCCATATCTAATTGTTGTAAAACACGTTTGTTTTCTTCAACTCCTGAGTGTGGCATTGATGTAGGCATTAGTAAAAACGAACCTTCGTTTAATGACGGCATAAACTCTTTTCCTGTATTGCTCCAAATAGTAAAACCTAACGCAACTATTATTGCTGGAATACTTAAAAACAATAATTTATTGGCTAAAGCCCAAGTTAAAATACGCACATAAAATTTTTGAAATAAAGTAAATACACCTAACAATCCGAAGGAAATAATACTCACAAAAATAAAGTTAGAAATAATTGAATAATCAACGCCTAATGGTCTCCAATAAACTGCTAGTAAAGTAACAATGGTAAGTGCTGATAGAAGTATATTTACTGTATTTGCATTGTTTTCTGATAATAACCCTTTTTCTTTTAATATGTTCGTTATTGCAAAACCTATAAGTAGTAAACCTATATAATATCCATTAACTATTGCAAAAGCACCTAATAATATTAATGCTATATTTAAGAGGAAACTAAACTTATTTTTAGATGTTTTCCATCCAAATAACCATGCTGCAAAAGGAGGAATTAAAAACAACGCTACAATTACGGATGCTGTTAGTGCCATTGTTTTAGTGGCTGCTAAAGGTCTAAATAATTTTCCTTCCGAACCTATCATAGTAAATACAGGTACAAAACTAACGATGGTTGTGGCTACTGCCGTTAAAATTGCTCCAGAAACTTCTTCAGTTGCTGTATAAACTATAGCGTTCATAGAACGTTTTACACTATCTAACTTACTCTCATCTATATGTCTTATTATATTTTCGGTAAGTATCACTCCTACATCTACCATTGTACCAATAGCAATAGCAATACCTGAAAGCGCGACAATATTAGCATCTACTCCAAAAATTTTCATTCCTATAAAAACCATCAATACTGCAACTGGTAATAGACTTGATATTAAAGCCGATACTCGTAAATTAAAAACCATCATTAAGATAACTAAAATGGTAATTAAAATTTCTAATGTTAACGCCTCATTTAATGTGTCTAAAGTCTCTTCTATCAATTCTGTACGATCATAAAAAGGAACAATTGTAAGTTGTGAAACACGTCCATCTTTTAAGACTTTACTTGGTAATCCTGTGCTTATTTCTTTTATTTGATTTTTTACATTCAAAATTACTTCCATAGGATTTGCTCCATAACGTGCAACTACTACTCCTCCTACAACTTCTGCACCTTCTTTATCAAGTATTCCTCTTCTTTGCGCAGGACCTAATGCAACTTTGGCCACATCTTTAACCAAAATTGGTGTGTAGTTATTTGATGAAACAACTGCGTTTTCTAGATCTTCAACAGATTTGATATAACCTAAACCTCTTACTAAATATTCTGCTTGATTAATTTCAATGGTTTTAGCGCCAATATCTTTATTAGAATTTCTAACTGCATTTACCACTTGTTGTAAAGAAATATTATATTCCTTTAATATATCAGGATTAATATCAACTTGATATTCTTGCACATAACCTCCAATACTTGCAACTTCTGACACGCCACTCGCAGACGATAAGGCATACTTAACATAATAATCCTGAATACTTCTTAACTCGTGTAAATCCCATCCTCCTGTAACATTTCCTTGTTGATCTCTACCTTCTAATGTGTACCAAAATATTTGTCCAAGACCAGTTGCATCAGGACCAAGACTTGGTTGAATTCCGTCTGGCAACAATCCTTTTGGTAAGGAATTTAATTTTTCTAGAATACGACTTCTACTCCAATAAAACTCAACATCTTCTTCAAGAATAATATAAATAGATGAAAATCCAAAAGCAGAAGAACTACGGATAGTTTTAACTCCTGGAATTCCTAATAAAGCAGTAGTAAGAGGATATGTAATTTGATCTTCAATATCTTGTGGTGAACGTCCTGCCCATTTGGTAAAAACAATCTGTTGATTTTCACCTATATCAGGAATGGCGTCAACTGCTACAGGACTTCTAGGGATTCCTGTATTATTCCAATTAAAAGGTACTGTTGATATACCCAGTCCTACAAAAAGGGCTAATAATAAGACTGCTACGAGTTTGTTATCTATTAAAAATTTGATGCTTTTATTTAGCATAATATAATTAGTATTGAAATGTTAAACATGCGTATTAAAAAATACTACAAATAATTGTTATGAACTAAGTTAGTTCAAATACATATAGTTTTTTACATAAAATAAATTTATGCAAAAAAACTAATCAATACTAAAAAATCAAATTAAGTAGGTTTCATCCAATTTATGGATGTCTTTTACTACCAATGGTGGAGAGTAATCGCTATATAAAGCGTTTTTATTTTCTATATTTTCAAAAAGAGAAACATACGAAGATGTAAATAAAACAATAAAAGTTTGGTGCTCAAAAGTAAGAGTATCAAATGAAATTTTTAATTCATCTTGACCTTTAATAATTTCTTGTTTTTCGCTACAACAGTTTTTTTTGGTTATAGAACAATCTTTATTCGAATTGTTTTGTTCCATCTCCATTCCACAAGTTTGTGCTTTACCAAAAATAGCAACATCTACTAATGTCTCTCCACAGTAATGCTTATCTACAGTAAAAGACAATGTAGAGAATAAGACCGTAAAAGCCATTAAAATTGATGCTATTTTATGTAAAACTTGCTTCATTATAGTGCAAATTTAGTTAATTTAAATTTAAGTTACTCCTCTTTAACTCAAAATTAACAATTGGTAGATTCAACTAGCAAATGCAACTTTTTGGTTCACGAATTTATAAAATAAATTTTTAGGATTATCATAATTATGTAATTATCATCTGTCGTTTAAAAGAGTGTAATTTCAAATATGTTACTGATTGATATGTAAGTTTTTAGTTATTTTTTTTGTCTAAAATGCTAGGTATAAAAAAACACTAGGTTAATTGTAATAAGTGCGAGTTTTTTAATTCTTATTTTTGTAAGTGTATATTTTAAATAAGGGTTTAAGAATTTACAATAAGTCAATGTTAGATTTTTAACACCTTTTAGATATTATTAAAATGAGGTTTATGTAAAATCGTTAGTTATCAAATAGTTATGAAATTTATCATGTGTTTTGTTAGATATCTAAATAATTATAATTCTTTTTTTTAACATTGTTTTTTACAACCAATGTTGTCATACATCTTTTGTTATCTACATTTACAGTTTTAATAGGTTCAATAAAAGTTAAGTTATAATCAGTTGTTATTTTATGTAAGATGTTTTTGGTTAATAAAAAACGTTCAGTACTGTCAGGTAGGTTGTACCTTCCATTTCCTATAAGAATTATTTTATCTTCTAAACCAAAATCAGAAGCCATTCTGATAAATAAAGTTCCTTTCGGTTTTAAAACCCTAACTAATTCAGAAAACATCTTAAAAAAATGACGTTCATTTTTTGCAAAATGTAATACAGCATTGCATATGATATGGTCAAAAAAGGCTTTAGTTTGAGGTAAATTTTCGAGACTGTTTACCGAAAAATGATTTGTTTGATTTGGATACTTTTTTTTATTTAGTTCAATTTTTGTTAGGTCAGTATCAACACCAAATATTGAATAATTATTATGATAAAACCATTTTAAATTTCGTCCATTTCCACAACCTGCATCAAGAATTTTTTTACCAACTATAAAACGATCTTTTAAGATTTGATCCAATAAGTAAATGTCAATATCTTTAATCTGTTGTTTTAACTCACTAATATTCATTTTTATATTTTTTTTATACTTGTAACAAGTGTCACAAGATATGAAAAATACATACTATAATTTTGTCGAATAAATAAATTAAAATTTTATATCATGAAAAAAAATGTTGGTGGTTTAGACCGCATAGTTCGATTAGTAGTTACAGTAGTATTGGTAGCGCTAAGTTATTTTAAAGTTGTTGAAGGAAATTTAGAAACTGTATTTTATGTATTAGCAGGAATATTTGTTTTTACAAGTTTGGTTAATTTTTGTCCATTATATACAATATTTGGGTTAAATACTTGTAAGGTTAAGTTTGACGATAAAAAGTAGTTCTTTTATTCAATAAACAAGCATTACATTAACTTTATAAAGTGTTATTTGTTAGAGTTTTAATAACCATGTTTTGTTTTTGAGAGTTAAATATCTATATTTTTTCGATACCAATAATAGATTAACTGTAATTAAGGGAATATGATATTTTTTTATCATAAAAATTATCAAAATCACAATAAAAAATTTTGCTATGTAACATTTGTTACATAAAATCACAAAGAATAAATTTAAATTTATCGAATTGATTTAAAATATTTAAAACTTAATTAAACTTAATTATGAGTACACATCATCAAATATTAATTATTGGAGGAGGAACTGCTGGTATAATGGTAGCCTCTCAAATGTTGAAAAAAGATAAAAGTCTTGATATTGGTTTGATTGAACCTGCCGACACACACTATTATCAACCTGCATGGACACTAGTTGGAGCAGGAACATATGACTATGATAATACAGCAAGATCAATGTCATCAGTAATGCCTAAAGGAGTAAAATGGATAAAAGATTTTGCAACAAGTTTTAGTCCTGATAGAAATACAGTTTCAACCAAAGGAAGTGGAGATATAACCTATGATTATTTAGTTGTTGCTCCAGGACTACGCATGGCTCCAGAATTAGTAAAAGGATTGCCAGAAGCGATGGATAAAGGAGTAGTTTGTAGTAATTATACCAATTCTAAACACACTTGGGATGTTTTACAAAACTTTAAAGGAGGAGTAGCATTGTTTACACAGCCAACGACTCCAATTAAATGTGGAGGAGCACCTCAAAAAATCATGTATTTAGCAGAAAATTATTTTAGAAAAAACGGTCTTAAAGATAAAACTAAAATTGTTTTTGCAACTCCAGGAAGTGTGATATTTGGTGTAAAACCAATTGCGAAAACATTGATGGAAGTTATTGATAGAAAAGATATAAATATTCGTTTTCATCACAAATTAGTTGAGGTTGATGCTGAAAAGCAAATTGCTTGGTATGAATTAGGAAAAGATATTAAGGCAGGAGGTTGCGTAGTTATGAGTGGTGATAATGACGGTAAACCTCTTGACGATTCTATACAATATAACTATAAAGATATAGGAACCATAAAAGAAGGAGGAAGATACGGAATTAAGTTTGATATGATGCATCTTGCACCACCACAAGCGTCGCCTAAATTTATAGCTGAATCACCATTAGCAAATGAAGGAGGATGGTTAAGTGTAAACGACAAAACTATGCAACATACTAAATTTAGTAATGTCTTTGGTTTGGGAGATGTAGCACAACTACCAACAGCCAAAACAGGAGCTGCAATTCGTAAACAAGTACCAGTTGTAGTTGGCAATATTTTAAACTTAATTAAAAGTAATGATTTGGCAAATAAAGAATACAACGGATATTCTTCTTGTCCTTTAGTTACTGATTATGGTAAAATGGTATTGGCAGAATTTACGTATGGTAGTGTTTTTGCACCAGATCCTAAATTAAAACAATTCCCATTAATGATTAGTGATTCTTCTAAAGAACACTGGCGTTTATGGATCCTTAAAAAATATTTATTACCTTATTTATATTGGAATAAGATGATGAAAGGAGAAAATGTATAATAACTAACTCAAAATATACATTAACAAAAGAGGTGGCTTTTATAACTACCTCTTTTTTTATAAATTTAAACGTATGAAATTAAAATATAAAGATTATTTATTTGTAGGAATTCAGTTTTTTCTATTTTTTATATATCTCTTTAATTACGCTATTTTAGAAATTGAATTTCCATTGCTAGTTAGATATATATTTCTCTCTGTTTCAATAATAGGAGGTATCATTTTAACTGTAGCATTATTACAACTTAACACTAATTTATCACCATTTCCTACTCCAAAATCAAACTCTGAATTGATTCAAGTAGGATTGTATAAATACATAAGGCATCCAATCTATACAGGAATTCTTTTTATGCTATTCGGATATGGAATTTATCTTAATTCATCGTCAAAAATCATCATTTCTATCATTCTCTTACTGCTCTTCTTTTATAAATCTTCATATGAAGAGAAACTTCTTCAAAAAAAGTATTTTGATTACCCAAAATACAAGAAAAAAACAGGACGGTTTTTACCTAAATTATAATTTGACATTAAATTCATTCTATGATAGATATCATTTTTTAAGGTGATATCTACTTGTAATTTTACAGTGTAAATATAGCCGTAAGGCTTTTTAACACTATAAGATATGAAAAATTTAGTAATACTAGGAGCAGGTACTTCTGGAACAATGATGGCAAATCATTTAGTAAGTAAATTGTCAAAAAAAGAATGGAAAATTACTATTGTTGATCAATACAAAACGCATTATTATCAACCAGGATTTTTATTTTTACCATTTGATATTTACACAACCAAGCAAGTAAAAAAGAAAGGCAAAAAATTCATTCCAAAAGGAGTGCGTTACGTTCAAGAAAAGATAGAACTTATTAAGCCTAAAAAAAATGAAGTTCATCTAGAACATGGAGAAACAATTGATTATGATATTTTAATTATAGCAACTGGTACTAAAATTGCTCCAGAAGAAATAGATGGAATGAAAGGACCAAAATGGCACAAAAACATTTTTGACTTTTATACTTATGAAGGTGCTAAATCTTTGCGTAATAAATTAAGAGAGTGGAAAGGAGGGAAATTAGCAATTCATATTACAGAAATGCCGATTAAATGCCCTGTAGCACCTCTAGAATTTGCTTTCTTAGCCGACTCCTATTTTGTTAATAAAGGAATGAGAGATAAAGTTGAAATATCTTTTGTTACTCCTCTCGATGGTGCATTTACAAAACCTAAAGCAACCAAAGCATTACACTATTTATTAGAAGAAAAAGGCATCAAAGAAGTAACAGACTTTAATATTGAAAGTATAGATTATGAAAACAACAAAATGCTCGATTACTCTGGTAAAGAAGTGGAATATGATTTATTAGTAACAGTTCCAACCAATCTAGGTGATGAAGTGATTGAACGTTCAGGACTTGGTGACGATATGAATTTTGTTCCAACCGATAAGGCAACCTTACAATCAAAAGCACATGAAAATATTTTTGTTATAGGTGATGCAACAAACCTTCCTGCATCAAAAGCAGGATCAGTGGCACACTTTGAAGCAGAAATTTTGACTGAAAATATTATGAGACACATAGAAGGAAAACCTCTAAAAGAAGAATTTGATGGTCATGCAAACTGCTTTATTGAAACGGGAAACGGAAAAGCTCTATTGATTGACTTTAATTATACTCATGAGCCTGTAGAAGGAACATTTCCATTTCTAGGTGTAGGTCCATTAAATCTATTAAAAGAAAGTAGAATGAATCACATGGGGAAACTTGCTTTTAGATGGATTTATTGGAATATGTTGATTAAAGGAACTCATATTCCGTTTGTTTCAGCAACAATGACTGAAAAAGGAAAAAAAATTGAAGAACAAAAAGTATAGATAAAAAAAATAATTTAAAATAAAATAATAATGAATAATATTAAAAGAAATGACCAAGGATATTTAACCGATTTTTCTCAATGGACAAAAGAAGTTGGAGAAGAAATAGCTAAAGAGCAAAATATAGAAATGACTGATAAGCATTGGGAAGTAATATCTTATCTACAAGATAAACATACTAAAGAAGAAGCACTTTCTATAAGAGGGATTAAAAAAAGTGGTATCATAAATATTAAAGAATTTTATAATTTATTTCCAGGAGGTCCTTTAAAAAAATCAACAATGATTGCAGGAATTCCAAAACCTAAAAGTTGTATTTAACATTTAAAACATAAAAATTATGGCAACAAAAGTAAAAAAAATGCTTTTTATTTTATCAAAAGCAACATTAGACAATGTATATGCAGCTTTTATAATGGCAAATGGTGCACGAATGGAAGGTATTGAAGCCGAAATATTTTTTACTTTCTTTGGATTAGAAGCAATTCAAAAGAAAAAAATAGAACATTTACATGTTGCAACGGTCGGTAATCCAGCAATGCACCTACCAACAATGTTAGGTGGTTTGCCAGGAATGGAAGCAATAGCAACAAAAATGATGAAAAAAGAAATGGAAAAATTAGATATGCCTCCTGTAGGAGAATTTTTAGAAATTTTATCAGATTCAGGTGTAAAATTATGGGCTTGTAAGCTTGCAGTAGAAATGTTTCATTTATCAGAGAAAGATTTAATAGAAGATTTAGATGGAATCTTAACAATTGGCGATTTTTATAATAGAGCCAATGAAGATGGTACTCATTTATTATTTATTTAAATAGAAATTTGAAGTATTTCAAAACAAAGAGGCTGTTTAAAAAAAATCATTCTTAATAAAATAAAGAATCTTCAGAAATAATAATTCGCTAATTATCAAGTGGTTGAAATTTTTGACTACGCTAAGAATGAAAAAATAAAGACTTTTTAGGCAGCCTCTTTTATATTATGTAGCTTGTGTTGCATTGTAATAAAATTTGAGCGACTATCTTTGTCGATGATTTAAACACAATAATCTTACATATGGAAGATATGCTATTTTACGATAGATTGCAATTTGCATTTACTATCACATTTCATTATATATTTCCTCAATTAACAATGGGACTTTCGTTAATGATTGTCTATTTTAAGTGGAAATTTTTAAAAACACAA
>CAMZLV010000116.1 GCA_947311835.1 uncultured Lutibacter sp.
GCTCTAAATGTTCTTACCCAACCTTTTACAGATACTTCGTGTGATATTTTATCTGATTTTAATAAATCTGCTACTGTAGTGTTCATCATCTTTTAATTTTTAAGAGTTGCAAAGATAATCAATGTAATGTGTTATGCAAAAGTTATAAGTTTTTATAGATGATAAAAGATGTTAGACTGCTTTGCTATTAAATATCAAATGTTAGAATAAAATCTATTTTTTTAGTAATTTTATAAAAAAATGCTATGCTAAAACGAACCTTATTTTTTGGGAATAAATGTTCATTAACCACTAAGAATGAACAACTAGTTATACAAACATCAGAAATAAAAGTTACTGTACCTATTGAAGATATTGGCTTTGTAGTGTTAGAGCACTTAGAGTCATACATATCTTTGCCAACGTTATCTAAATTAGCGACTAATAATGTTGCTGTTATTTTTTGTGATGCAAAACACATGCCTCAAAGTATGTTGTTAAATTTAGAGAGTCATCATATACAACAAGAACTTTTTAAAAATCAACTCAACGCATCAGAACCGTTAAAAAAACAATTATGGCAACAAATTATTAAAACCAAAATTAAAAATCAATCAGAACTTTTAATGATTCAAGGAAAGCAAAACACACCTTTAAATTATTATGCATCCAACGTGTTGAGTGGTGATTCTGACAATAGAGAAGGAGTAGCAGCGGCTTATTATTGGAAACATTTATTTGATTTTGATTTTAAAAGAACGCGTTATGGCGATTATCCAAACCTGTTTTTAAATTATGGATATATTATTTTACGTGCTGCTGTTGCACGAGCCTTATCAGGAAGTGGATTATTAGCTACTTTAGGTATTCATCATCATAATAAATACAATGCTTTTTGTTTGGCAGATGATATAATGGAGCCTTATAGACCATTGGTAGATGCTAAAGTAATTGAAATAATAAAAAATTTTGATGAGCAAGATTTGATAACACCAATAAAAGCCGAATTGTTAAAAGTGCTGACACAAACGGTTTATTTTGGCGACAAAAAAAGTCCGTTAATGGTTGCTTTAACTACTACTACAAGTTCGTTGCAACACTGTTTTATGGGTAAAACAAGAAAAATTGTATATCCTACATTATGGAATTAAACGCGTATAGAATTATGTGGTTATTTGTTTTTTTTGATTTGCCTACCGAAACAAAAAAGGATAGACGAAATGCACAACAGTTTCGTAAAAACCTTTTAAAAGATGGATTTACAACGATGCAATTTTCGGTATATATGCGCCATTGTGCAAGCAGTGAAAGTGCCGATGTACATCAAAAACGAATTAAAATGCTCTTGCCTCCTTTGGGCAAAGTAAGTATTTTGCGTATAACGGATAAGCAATATGGCAATATTATGAATTTTTGGGGCAAGGTTGAAAAGCCAAAAGAACCGCCTCCAATGCAATTAGAATTATTTTGACAGGAATAAAAAAATGCTCCAAACAAAGCAATTATGTCTTTATAAGGAGCATTTTTTAGAACGATATTTTATTTTAAACTATTGATTATTAGAAGTTACAAGCACAACTAATATCGTTTTTTCTAATCTTTAATCAAACCACAACAACGCTTTAGGAAAATCTATAACAAAAACAATATCGTTTTTTCTAATCTTTAATCAAACCACAACAAAGCCATGCAGCAAGAAATACCTAAAATGAATATCGTTTTTTCTAATCTTTAATCAAACCACAACATATCGTTTGATATATACACCGATGATAGTAATATCGTTTTTTCTAATCTTTAATCAAACCACAACGTTATAAACAACATATACTATAAAAATAAAAATATCGTTTTTTCTAATCTTTAATCAAACCACAACAGGTAGTCCTTGCTCTCTTTGAGCCTTTAAAATATCGTTTTTTCTAATCTTTAATCAAACCACAACATGTGACTACTTTATTATTAGATAATAATAAATATCGTTTTTTCTAATCTTTAATCAAACCACAACTGTACAGGTTTCAAAAGCTTGTTCATCCGCAATATCGTTTTTTCTAATCTTTAATCAAACCACAACACAAACCAACACAAACCCTTTATATTCTTAATATCGTTTTTTCTAATCTTTAATCAAACCACAACTGACATTGCGCGGGAGCGCAATGTCATTAAGTTAAGGAAATTTCATATCGTATCTCTTTGATTTTTAGTAACTTTAGATAATCTCCTTCGTCTAAATTTTTCTTTATTTCGTGGAATTGATCTATTTGGTCTTATTGGAATTATATGCCGCTTGAATAATTCTTTTAATTCTTGGTTTATTATTTCAATATCTTTATCTGTCTGAAATAAATCAATAATTCTATTTTTTAAAAAGCCATAAGAGAGATTATTGTTGACTTTGTATTTATATTTTGTACGGTGCTGTTTGTTTTTATTGATTTCATCTGTAATTTCACTTACAATTAGTGTTTGAATATTGCTTACAAACAAACAAGCACTAAAATCTTGAAGTATTGTTTGATTTGAGTATCCAGAAAATTTTTCGACTTTCATTTTATTTTTAAGTTCGTCATAAAAAGTTTCTACTTGCCATCTTTTTAAATATAACTCTTTAAAGGTCTTTGTACTATATGTTTTGCTATTTAATAAAGATGTCATCAACACTTCTTTACTACCATCTTTTAAAATAACAAGTATTAATCGTACTTTAATAGTTGTGTTTTTATTGTATTGTTTAGTAGAGAAATCAAATCCCTTTCTAGGTTTTATTTCAACAATTTTTGATTTTTTATTACTTGCAACAAAATCTTTCACAATAATATTAAACCCTATTTTAACTCGCATTAAAAAATCTCTATTTAAATTTAGATGTTCAAACACTAAATCAAATGAAGGGTAACCTCTGTCGTAAATTATTAAATCTTTTTCTTTGGTAACTTTTAAATGTTTTTTCGCTAACTGTATTTCTCCGGTTTTTAATGGGCTTATTTGACCATCTAAAACATAATTGTTTAAGACGTCGTATAATACAGAAATTCTTGCTTTAACAACTCCAGTAGTTGTTTGATTTTTTGCTAAACCATAAATCTTTTCTAATTCTTTTGTTTGTGGTAAAGTTAATGTAGAACCATCAACTGCTAACAATCTAAAACCTTTCCATAACTTAACAGACAAATCATTATCTGTATAAAATTCGTCTATAATTACCGATGATAAATAATCAAACACTTTTGGATTTATTTTTTTTCTACATTGAACAAATGCACTCTTTGTAAAGGTACTCAATTTATTAGAATTCGTAGCATTAACAAACCAAATATAGTTTTCAATTTCTAAGGAAAGACTTTTTCTAATCAAGTTACTGATAAACGATAAAGCCAATATGAAAGTAATTTTTTTATTTCGTGTAAAGTAATTACTACGAACTCTAAATTTTAACTTTAAATCTTCACTAATAAACTCTTTCCTTAATTTATCTAAAATAAATACAGAAGTTTTTTTTCATTTTAACTGTTTTAAAATCAGTTAAATATACAAATAATAAATGAAAAAACCTAATTAAATTACTGATAATCAATTATTTAAATCCTTAACTTAATGACATTGGGCGCGAGTTTGGTGGATGTTTAAAGCAATGGGATATCATAATATTGCTGTTTTGGATGGTGGATTTCCTGCATGGAAAAAAGCAGGTTATTCAATTGAAAGCATCGTAAATAAAAAATATGAAAAAGGGAATTTCAGCGCAACACCAAATCCAAAATATTTTTGTGATTATAAAACCGTTTTAAACGCTGTTTCTGATACTAATACAACAATTTTAGATGCGCGTTCTATTGATAGATTTTACGCAAAAGTTGATGAGCCAAGAAAAGACCTACGCTCAGGTCATATACCAAATTCTTTGAGTTTACCTTATTCAGAATTAATAGCAAACGGAAAAATGAAATCATCTGAAGAAATAAAAAAAATAGTTAATACATTAAATGTAAAAGGAAATAACTTAATTTTTTCTTGTGGATCAGGAGTTACAGCATGTATATTAGCTTTAGCAACCAAAATAATAGGAATAAAAAATAAAACAGTGTATGACGGCTCGTGGACAGAATGGGGAAGTTTACACAATTTACCAATAGAATTATAATGCAAAAACTAACTATCAATCAAATCATAAAAAAAATAGAATTAGAAGAGACTTTTGAAGCAGTTTCGGATGACTATTCATTTACCTTAAAAATAGATAAATATGTACCATTTATTTGTGGTGCTGTGCATGATGGACATCAATTTAGAAAAACACTTTGGAATAATTGTTTGCATACCGAATATGACCGTTGGTTTGAAGAAGATCCTGCTACAAAGCTAATGATACAGTCGTTTCCAATAGTTATTGCTGGATGTGATTCTCGGTTTGAATACGATCTTAATCGTGCTCCAGAATCGGCAATTTATACCGATGCTTGGGGAAAACAATTGTGGAAAAGCCCTTTGTCAGAAAAAGAAAAAGAACTCAGTTTACAAAAACACGCTAATTTTTATAAAATAGTAAATGAATTGGTTTCAAAAATTGAAGAAAAATTTGGCGTAGCAATTGTTTATGATATGCACTCGTATAACTGGAAACGCTGGGATAGAGAAGTGCCAACCTTTAATATCGGTTCTGGAAAAATTGATAATCAACGCTTTGGAAACACAGTTGAGTTATGGCGTAAAACCTTATCAGAAATAAAATTGCCAAATGGTATTAAAAGTACTTCAAAGATTAATGATGTGTTTAAAGGCAATGGATATTTTTTAGGATTTATTACGTCAAATTTTAAAAATACCTTAGTTTTGGCAACTGAAATAAAGAAAATTTACTGCGATGAATATCAACAAATTCTATTTCCTGAAGTTGTAAAAAGCATTGAAAATCAGTTGAAATCAAAGTTGCTAAATCACGCAGATAATTTTTACAATACACATCGAAAAGACGTATGAAGTTGACAAAAGACAAAATATTATTTGAAATAGATGAAAAAATCGATTTTTTAGTAAAAAAAATTGAGTTGCTAGATTATATCAATCCTATAAATATATTAGAAGAAAAAAAACGGTTTTTTGATTCAAAATTTACCGTTGAACCTAATTTTAAATATCCAAATTTAGAATTTGACTCTTTTAATTTGCAACGTCAGTTGTTTGCTATAAAAATTGAGCAAATAGAAGATGTAGTATTGCGAAAATTGTATGAAGATATTATTTATGAATATTCAGGATTGATAGAATGTATCGATACTATTTCTGAAGGTAAAAAGTTTTACTACAACAGTTTACGCTCGTTTGGAACACCTACTGAAAAAGATGTAGAAAACGCTAAATTTATTTTGCATTTTGATGATAAAGAAGATGAAGAAAGTTCTGTTCCAAGATTTGACGTGCACCAAACAGAACAACAGTTTAGAACGTATTCTGAGCAATATGATTTTACATATACAATTAAGCATTCTGATAAATTATCGGCAATAGCAATGGTTTTAAACAATAAGCAAACTCTTGTGTTGAATTCAAATCACATATTTTCACAATTTGATATCAATATTTTAACCAACCATGAAATTGGTGTTCATATGGTAACAACTATGAATGGATTGCGCAATAAATTAAAGATTTTTTCTCACGGTTTTCCAAATAATACCGAAACTCAAGAAGGATTGGCAGTCTATTCAGAATTTATGTCTAACAGTTTAAATGTAGATCGTTTAAAGCGATTGTCATATCGAGTTTTAGCCGTAGATTCGTTGGCAAAAGGATATAATTTCCAACAAACATTCCGATTGTTAAAAAATTATGGAATGAACAATGATGATGCTTTTATTGTTTCTGTAAGAGTACATCGTGGAGGCGGATTTACAAAAGATTATTTGTATTTATCAGGACTTAAAAAAGTGTATAATTACCATAAAAATGGAGGTAATTTAAGTACGCTTTTAACAGGAAAAGTTACGCTAGAATATAAAGATACGATTGATTATTTAATAGCAAATGGTTTTGCTGTTCCGTCAAAACACATTACCGATTCTTATGCCAAAAATAGCAATACAAATCAATCGATTGCTTTTATTTTAGAAAATTTAAAATAAGGTTCAAATTTTATACAAAAGTACAATTGACAAACTGTACTGACTAAATATATTTCTTTAACTCTTCAAAGTTATTAATTATTAAATCAGCATTTTCTAAAGTTTGCATTTTTGAATGTTCACTCTTGTAGCCAACACAATATAGACCTGCATTTTTGGCTGCCAAAACACCGTTGTCAGAATCTTCAATAACGATACAATTTTCTTTAGAAATAGTTGAAAGTTTAACCGCTTTTTCAAAAATTTCAGGATGCGGTTTAGAGGCTTTTAAATCAGCACCACTTAATTTTCCAATAAAATACGTATCCAAATCAAAGCGACTAAATACACTGTTGATTGTATTGTGAGATGCTGATGATGCGAGTACTAATAAGATTCCTTTATCATAAAAATATTTTATTATTTCTTTAGCACCTTCAATCAATTTTAAACTTTCGTCATTAATAAATAAATCATTAAAAAATGCTCTTTTTATTAATACCAATTCTTCTGGTTTTTGAGTAAGATTAAAATGTGCTACTAATTTTTGAAAAGCATTGAGTGTTGAAACACCTGTTAATGAATGATACAATTTATCTGAAACAACTAAATTTAACGATTTAAATGTTTTAAAATAGGCTGTTTTATGCAAAGGTTCTGTATTTACAATTACGCCATCCATATCAAAAATCACACAATGTATTTTATTCATATTTTATAAAAATCTATTTTTTAAATCTTTGTTTGGCAACATACAACTTTCTTTTTTTCCAAACCATTTATATCTGTTTTTTGCGATAAAATCATACATCCAATCTCTAATAAAACGAGGAATTATATAAAAAATAACACTCAACGAAAATCCTTTTCCTAATAACATTCCAACCCTTATAATTGCTGCTGATTTTGAATATATTTTATCATTGTATATCAAAATAATAGAATCTAAATTAAAATATTTGGTATCAAACTGTAACAAAATTTCTTTTGCAGCGTCTGATTGTAATGAAGCGAATGTAAACTTTTTTTGTCTATCGTGCGAAATGATAAATTGTACGGATGAATTGCACAAATTGCATATACCATCAAAAAGAAGTAAAGGTTGAGAATTAATTTTTTTCACAACGCAAAGTTACAAAAACAGTTTTAAATCGTCTTTTAACAAAACATTAATAACAGTTTGTATATTGAATTGTTATTTTCGTTCAAAATTAACCAAGCCAATATGATACAAATCAAAAATCTTCACAAGTCTTATCCAATAGGAAAAGATTCATTGCATGTTTTAAAAGGATTAAATCTACATATAAAAGAAGGAGAATTTGTTTCAATTATGGGTTCTTCAGGTTCAGGAAAATCTACATTACTTAATATTGTTGGTCTTTTAGATACACATGATAAAGGTGATTATTTTTTAGATGGACAAAAAATTGAAAATTTAGATGAAAAGAAAGCAGCAATCCTTAGAAATAAATTTTTAGGTTTTGTTTTTCAATCTTTTAATTTGATTAATTATAAAACTGCGCTTGAAAATGTAGCCTTACCTCTTTATTATAAAGGAATGGGACGTAAAGAACGTCAAAAAATCGCTTTAGAATATTTAGATAAAGTAGGCTTAAAAGATTGGGCAAAACACTTGCCAAATGAACTTTCAGGAGGTCAAAAACAACGCGTTGCTATCGCTAGAGCATTGGTTACAAAACCAAAAGTTGTTTTGGCAGATGAACCTACAGGAGCACTAGACTCTACCACTACAGACTCGGTAATGGAATTGCTTAAAGAAATAAATGATGAAGGAATGACCGTTTTTGTAATTACACACGAAGAAGAAGTCGCAGCGCAAACAAAAAGAATTGTTCGTCTTAAAGATGGACAAATCATAAGTGATGAATTAACTAACAATCTTAATAAATAATTTATGTTTGATTTAGATCGTTGGCAAGAAATATTTCAGACAATTAGAAAAAACAAGTTACGAACTGTTTTATCTGGTTTTACCATTGCATTTGCTATTTTGCTTTTCACATTGCTTTTTGGCGTTGGTAATGGATTAAAAAACACATTTGCAAAGAAATTTTCTGGAGATTCTCAAAACTCGGTGTATATACGAGCAGGAAAAACTACTAAGCCTTTTAAAGGACTTCAAAGTGGAAGAAGAATTCAGTTTAAAAATGATGATATCAAATTTATAAATGAAAACTTTGAAGATGATATTCAATATTTTAGTCCAAATATTGAGCGATTTGGCGTTACGGCAATATACAAAGGAGAACAAAATAATTATACAGTTAGAGGCGTATATCCTGATTATCAGCCATTAGAATCAGCAGAAATGCAAGATGGAAGGTTTTTATCTTATTTAGATTTAAAAAATCGTGCTAAAGTGATTGTAATTGGTCGTATGGTAGAAAAAGACTTATTCGGAGCACGACATGCCTTAGGAAAAGAAATTAATTTAGAAGGTATTTCATATAGCGTAATTGGAGTTTTTACTGATCCAGGAGGCGATA
Source organism: uncultured Lutibacter sp. (assembly GCA_947311835.1). Classification (GTDB taxonomy): domain Bacteria; phylum Bacteroidota; class Bacteroidia; order Flavobacteriales; family Flavobacteriaceae; genus Urechidicola. The sequence continues at coordinate 8,594 of CAMZLV010000116.1, forward strand.
ATGATGAACGTTATATTTACACACCATTTACAACAGCACAAGGTATTTATCGTAAAAGTGGTGCAATAGATAGATTTGGATTGACCTTTAATCCAAAATACAGTACCGATCAAGCAATAGCCTTTACGACTAAGTTGACCAAAGAATTAAAAGATAAACACAATGTGCATCCAAGAGATCAAGCAGCAATACGTGTTCAAAATTATGCCGAAGGTACAAAAGCAGTTAATGGCTTTATGTTTGGTTTAAACTTTATAATCATGTTTATAGGAATAGGAACACTGATTGCAGGTATTATTGGTATTAGCAATATTATGGTATACATTGTAAAAGAGCGTACTAAAGAATTAGGAATTAGAAAAGCATTAGGAGCAACTCCAAAATCTATTGTTGGTATGATTATGATGGAATCGATATTCATTACAACATTATCAGGTTATGCAGGACTCGTATTAGGAACAAGTATTCTAAAATTGCTAACACCAACATTAGAAGATTACTTTATTTTGAATCCAACAGTTCAAACATCAGTAGTTGTAGGAGCAACCATTATGCTAATAATAGCAGGAACTATTGCAGGATATTTACCAGCAAAACGAGCAGCAAGAATAAAACCAATTGTAGCACTAAGAGACGAATAATATGAAATTTATATTTGATAAAGATACTTGGCAAGAGATATATAGTGGTATTCGCAAAAATAAAGTGCGAACTGGTATTACTATTATTGGCGTGATGTGGGGAATTTTCTTGTTAGTTGTTTTATTAGGAGCAGCAAGAGGAATAGAAAATAAGTTTAATGATTTGTTTGGTGATTTTGCTACTAACAGTGTTTTTGTTTGGGCGCAATCAACAAGTAAGCCATTCAAAGGCTTTCAAGAAGGAAAAAAGATGACATTAAAAATGTCGGATATGGATGCAATAAATAGAGAAGTTAAAGGCTTAGAATTTGTTGTGCCAAGACATCAAGGTCAAGCGCAAGTTATTCATCAATTTAAATCAGGAAATTTTGGAATTTATGGTGATTATCCAACGTTAGATAAAGTTCAAAAGAAGAATTTGGTTTATGGTAGATTCATCAATGAAAATGATATCAAAGAAAAGAAAAAAATATGCGTAATAGAAGAAGAAATATACAAGCAACTTTTTGATACAGATTCTTATCCAATAGGTGAATATATCAAAATAAATAGTATTAACTATAAGATTGTAGGGATGTATAAAGAAGGCAATGTTGGAGGAGGAGGACCTCAAGGAGCAATTCACATACCATTTACTACTTTTCAGCAAGTATATAATAGAGGAAATACCGTTGGATGGTTTATGATTACAGGAAAACCAGAATTTGATATCAAACAAATAGAAGCAGATGTTAAATTATTGTTGAGAAACTTACATAAAGTTCATCCTAACGATAATAGAGCTTTTGGTAGTTTTAACTTAGGAGAGCGAATTGCTAAAGTAACTGGTTTTTTAACAGGAATGCAGTTTTTAACTTGGTTCGTTGGTATTGCAACATTAATTGCAGGAGTTTTTGCCATAGGAAATATCTTATTAATTACTGTAAAAGAGCGTACAAAAGAAATAGGAATTAGACGCGCTATAGGAGCAAAACCTTGGGAAATAAAACGCCAAATAATATTAGAATCTGTTTTTTTAACAACATTAGCAGGAGCGTTAGGAATCATTTTTGGTGGTTTTGCGTTGATGCTAATTGATTTAGGAATGAACGCAATGGGAGACGAAGCGCCAATGCTAAATCCAACTGTTGATATTCCAGTAATATTGATAGCAACGGTTACATTAGTAGTATTAGGTACATTAATAGGAATGATTCCAGCACAAATAGCAGTAAGTATTAAACCAATAGAAGCATTAAGAGACGAATAAAAAATAAATCAACAAAATAAATAACCAATAGCATGAGAAAAATTATATTTATAACAATAGCACTACTGTTAGTAGGAGTATTACTTTGGCTAGGAATGAAAAACAAAGAAACGGTAACTAAATACGAAACCGAAAAGCCATTTAAAGCCAACATTGTTCGTAAAACTGTGGCTACAGGTAAAATAGTGCCTTTAGAAGAGGTGGAAATCAAACCTCAAATATCAGGAATAATTGATAAAATATATCTTGAAGAAGGCGCACATGTTAAAAAAGGAGATTTAATAGCAACCGTTAGAGTAGTGCCAAACGAACAAAATTTGATAAGCGCAAAAGGTACTGTTACAAATTTGAAATTGACTTTAAATAACAGTAAAATAAGTTATGATAGAAACAAAGCCTTGTACGAAAAAGGAGTAATTGCTCGTCAAGAATTTGAAAATGCAGAGTTGTCATACAATCAAGCAAAACAAAACTTGCGAAATGCACAAAATAACTACCAAATTATAAGAAAAGGGTCTTCAAGTTCATCAAGTTCGGCAAATACAAATATTAGAGCAACAACTTCTGGAATGATCTTAGAAATTCCTGTAAAAGAAGGTTATCAAGTTATACAAAGTAATAATTTTAATGCAGGAACTACCATTGCAACCATTGCTGATATGAATAAAATGATATTTGAAGGACAAGTAGATGAAGCAGAAGTTGGAAAAATAAAAAACGGAACGACTTTAGAAGTTTCATTAGGAGCAATAGAAGGAAAAAAATATCCAGCAAAATTAAATTTTATAGCACCAAAAGGAACAGAAGTTCAAGGTGCAGTTCAATTTAAAATAAAAGGAGAAGTAACACTTGATGATGAGTATTTTGTACGTGCAGGTTATAGTGCAAATGCTGATATCGTTTTAGAACAAAAAGACAGTGTATTGTCAATAAAAGAAGGCTTATTACAATTTGCTAAAAAAACAGACAAACCTTATGTAGAAGTAAAAACAGGCGATAATGAATTTGAAAAACGCGATGTAGAATTGGGTATTTCTGATGGTATAAACGTTGAAATTATTTCTGGTATTTCAATGGATGATGAAATAAAAATTTGGAATAAAACATCTAAAAAAGATAAAAAAGAAACTGACGAAGAATAATAAAAAAGAATAAAAACAGTATTTTTACATAAATATAAATAATCAATTATGAAAAAAATGATAGTAATGGTTGCATTTGTTTTAATAGGAGCAATGGCAACAGCACAAGAAAAAGATGCATTTACAAAGGATACCGAAAAATTAGTTCAAATAGTATCAGAACATGCTTTTGAACCAATCGTTTCTCAATTTTCAACAATGGTAAACCCTGAAAAAAAAGAAGACTTTGTAAAAGATGTAAAAGATACATATCCTGAATTATATGAATCGATTGCAAAAATTTATAAAGAAGAGTTTACACATGATGAAATAAAAGATATGTTGACTTTTTATGCTACGCCAACTGGTAAAAAATTAGCAGAAAAAACAGGTGTACTTTCTCAAAAAGGAATGACAGCAGGACAATCTTGGGGAATGAAAATACAAGGATTGGTGCAAAAATATCAATAGGTTTACTTTGTACTTTTATAAAATAAAAACGCTCTAAATTTAAAAAATTTAGAGCGTTTTTTGTAGGTTAATAAAAGTTATTCATAAGACTTTTAACAAAACTGCTTTGCAACTTTTTCGGCTTTTCTACTTTCGGAATAATCATAAAAACCTTCACCAGATTTTACACCAAATTTACCTGCATTCACCATATTTACTAATAATGGACAAGGCGCGTATTTAGGGTTTTTAAAACCATCATACATTACATTTAAGATTGATAAGCAAACATCTAAACCTATGAAATCCGCTAATTGAAGTGGTCCCATAGGATGTGCCATTCCTAATTTCATAACTGTGTCAATTTCCTCAACTCCAGCAACGCCATTATAAAGCGTTTCAATAGATTCGTTAATCATTGGCATTAAAATTCTGTTGGCTACAAATCCTGGATAATCATTTACTTCAGTAGGAGTTTTACCTATTTTTTTTGATAAATCCATAATTGTTTGCGTAACTTCATCTGAAGTAGAATATCCTCTTATGATTTCTACCAATTTCATAATTGGTACTGGATTCATGAAGTGCATACCAATTACTTGTTCTGGTCTGCTAGTAACTGCAGCAATTTGAGTAATAGAAATGGATGAGGTATTGGTTGCTAAAATGGTGTTTTTAGGACAAATTTCATCTAAATCTTTAAAGATTTTTAATTTTAAATTCACATTTTCTGTTGCTGCTTCAACAACTAAATCGGCATTTTGTACACCTTCTTTTACTGATGTAAATGTAGTAATATTAGCCAATGTTTTATCTTTATCTTCTGATGTAATACGCTCTTTAGCAACCATTCTATCCAAATTTTTGGTAATAGTTGCTATCCCTTTGTCTAGTGATGTTTGAGCAATGTCAATTAATTGAACGTTGTATCCAAATTGTGCAAATGTGTGTGCAATTCCATTTCCCATGGTACCTGCTCCTATAACTGCTATTTTATTCATTTTATTTATATTGAGTTTAGATGTTGTGTTTATATAAAAAATAGATTTGTTTATTTTTTAAAACAATCTATAATTTGATGTGCTACTTTTAGTGCTTTTGTACCATCAGTAAGTGTTACTATTGGTTTAGAATTTGTATTGATTGCATCGGCAAATGTTTCTAATTCATCCAAGATTGCATTATTACTTTCTACTGTTGGATTTTCAAAATAGATTTGTTTTTTTACACCTTCAGCATTTTGTAAAATCATTGCAAATTCATCCGGATTTTTAGGAACGTCTTTCATTCTTACTACTTCACTTTTCTTTTCATAAAAATCTACAGAGATATACGCATCTTTTTGAAAAAAGCGTGTTTTACGCATATTTTTAAGCGATATTCTACTTGCTGTAAGATTGGCAACACATCCATTTTCAAATTCAATACGAGCATTGGCAATATCTGGCGTATCAGAAATAACAGAAACACCACTTGCTTGTATGTTTTTTACTTCAGAATTTACCACACTTAATATAATGTCAATATCATGAATCATTAAATCCAATACTACAGTAACATCCGTTCCTCTTGGATTAAATTCTGCCAATCGATGACATTCTATAAACATTGGATTGTCTATAATGTTTTTAACGGCCGTAAATGCAGGATTAAAACGCTCTACATGACCAACTTGTCCTTTTACGTGATGTTGGCTAACCAATGTTCTAATTGCTTCGGCTTCTTCAAGTGTATTAGTAATTGGTTTTTCAATAAAAACGTGTTTTCCGCCATTTATAGCCTCTTTTGCACAATTAAAATGTGAAAGAGTAGGCGTAACAATATCAATGACATCTACTGCATTTATTAAATCTGTGACACTTTCATAAAGAGTATAGCCAAATTCTTCGGCAATTTTTTCGGCATTCTCTTTAAAAGGATCATAAAATCCGACTAAGTTGTATTTTGTTGATTGTTTTAATAATTTTAAATGAATTTTACCTAGATGACCTGCACCTAAAACACCTACTTTAAGCATAATTTAAGTTTTTTCAAAAATAAGAATTTTTTGCAGTTTTATTATTATTTTTAGGCATTCAAATTTTTATATATTGAGAGATACAACCAAGCATCAAGGACTTAGAAATAGATTGGTTAATGTGCTGATTAAAAAAGGGATAACAGATAAAAAGGTTTTACAAGCAATAAAAAAAATACCTAGACATTTGTTTATGGATTCTTCTTTTATTGATTTTGCGTACCAAGACAAGGCATTTCCGATACTTGCAGACCAAACTATTTCGCAACCTTATACTGTTGCATTTCAAACACAGTTATTAGCAATTGTTCCAAAATCAAAAGTTTTAGAAATTGGCACAGGTTCTGGTTATCAAACGGCAGTTTTGTTAGAAATGAAAGCGAAAGTATTTTCAATTGAAAGACAACAGGAGTTGTTTAAAAAAACAAAATTATTTTTACCAAAACTTGGTTATAAACCTAAAGCATTAATTTTTGGTGATGGTTATATTGGATTAAAAGATGAAGCGCCTTTTGACGGTATTATTGTAACTGCAGGAGCACCATTTGTGCCTAAACCTTTATTGAGTCAATTAAAAATAGGAGGAAGGCTTGTGATTCCTGTAGGTGATAAAGTTCAAATTATGACTTTATTTATTAGAAAATCAGAAAAGGAATTTGAAAAACACGAATTTGGCGATTTTCGTTTTGTACCGATGTTAAAAGAGAAAAATTAAAAATCAGAATTTATGAGTGTAAAAAATCATTTTTATTTTGCATTCTTGGAACTTTACTTTTCAACTCATTAATTTGGTTGATTAAATTACTGGTAACATCTAAGCCTTCTGAAGAAATTTGGCCTTTAAGAATTATTTTTTCTATATAATTAATTAAATCAAAGTAAAGAGAGGATTTTATATCGAATATTTTTATGCGTTGTTCTTTTTCTATTTCAACTTCACTTTGTTTGCTTTGCAGTGCAGCAGTTATTGCAATTGTATCTGTTGTTCCTAAAATAATTAAAACAATTTCATTTGCAAAAGGTGTGTTTTCTGATATTGAATATGTATATCTTAAAAAAAGATATGGTTTAAATATGAATACATACGATATATAACCTAAAACATGAACTATCTATGAAGTATCTATGGAGTAAGGGTGAAGTAAAGACCAATATTAATAGGTTAAGGGTTTTGGGTTATGGGTTATGGGTTTAGGGTTGTGGATTTAGGGTTATGGGTTAAAGGTTGTAGGTTTAGGGTTATGGGTATGTAACTGTTTTGAAATCGTATTAATATTTAACATTCTTGAAATACTAAGGATCAAGTACAAAACTTGTGGAGTTTTTGTCTTTAGGCGAATAATTTTTGTAACCTAAACATAAAGAAATCCACTTTTCTTACTCCTTATAATTGAGTTCTAAAACCTTTTATTTTAGATAGACAACATATTTATTACTAGGAGTGGTAGCTAATCCACGGTCATTAGTCATAATATTTGCACGTCTATTCATATTAATAATATCTATTTCCAAA
>CAMZLV010000117.1 GCA_947311835.1 uncultured Lutibacter sp.
CACTACTCCCTTATCCTTTCTACAAATCAACACCTCAGTGACAGACTCGCCCCTTAATAATTCTACAAAACACCCCCACAATGGGCGAGTCGAATCTTAATTAATTCTACAAAATCACACCCCTCAATGGGCAAATCACACCCCTTCATAATTATACATCAATGTCTACATTACCTTCTTACGTATCTGACAATAATTAACTTTTCATAAAAAGAGCCATTCAAAATGAAATATTAAATACGCTTTCAAAAGAAATATTAGCAGGAAATATAACTGCTGATAGTATTGTAAACATTGATTATATTAATGGTAAATTTAATTTTACGAATCAATAAAGTTTATTAAATTCAATAAAAAAAACCGCCAATTGGCGGTTTTTTTTTGTGCTATTCAACAAAGAATAAAGAGAATCTTCCTTATTGTTTTATTGAAGTATTTTTATAATTGAATAAATAATCAACATCAAATTCTTCTACTTTTCCTAGTTTTTCTAATGCTTTCATATTCATATCCTTTTTATTACCAATAACAAGCGTAGTATAGTTACTTCCTTTAATATTATCAGCAAAAAAAGCAGCCAAATCTTTCATTGTCATTTTTTGCACTTGATTGTATATTTCTTCTCTATTATCATTTTCAATTCCTCTATCTTTTAAACTCTCATATGTCCAAAATATATTTGATTTAGTGATGCGCTGTGCTGCTATTTTCTTTAATGTAGCCTCTTTAGCAGCATCAAATTGTTGTTGTGCTTCTGGCATATTATTCATCAATTCTAACATCGCATCAACTGCTTGAGGAAGTTTATTGGCTTGTGTACCAATATAAGCATAAACATAATTAGAATCTCCTTTTTTACGAGCGTTTGAAAACGCTGAAAACGCAGAGTAAGCCAATGATTTTGACTCTCTCATTTCTTGAAAAACTATTGAAGATAATCCGCTACCAAAATACGTATTAAATACTTTTGATTGTGCTATTTTTTTTGGATTAAAGGTGTCTTTTTTAGCCAAGAAAATCATTTCTGATTGTACCATATCAAAATCAACAAAATTAACCTTTCCTCCTGTTTCTTGTTCTATGTATTTTACAGGTGTTGGGTATTTTTTTAATTCAGAAGGTACTTTATGCAACGTATTTAATGCTGTTTTTGCTACTAATATGTCTTTACCATAATAAAAAACTCGTTGTTTATAATTTCTCAAATCTTTAACGATAGCAACCAATTCTGAAGGATTTATTTTTGATAATTCGTCTGCAGTATAAATATTTCTCAATCGTGAGTTTTCTCCATATTTAGAATAATTAAACAAACCATTCCATAAAATATTTCCTTTTTGAGTTTTTCCATTTTCACGTTGCTTTAAAATTTTAGCAACGTATTTATCATAGGTTTGTTGATCAGCAACAGCATTGCTCCATAGGTTTTCAAGTAATTCTAAACCTTTGGTTAAGTTGTCTTTAATTCCTGAAATATATACATAAGAGCGCTCTCCTCCAGTATTTACACCATACGAAATTCCTAATTTATAAAATTCTTTTTTGAGTTGTTCTGGTGTGAATTTATCTGTTCCTAAATAATCTAAATATCCAACGGCAAGTGCTAACTTTTTATCATTGTCTTTTCCCATATCAAAAATGATATTTAAGTCAAATAAATCGTTGTTTTCATTATTTATATATGCAATTTCAACTCCACTTTTTAATTTATCTGTTTTAATTTTTCCTTTATAGTCTATAAATAAAGGTTTGATAGGCTCTGATTGTAATTTTTCAAAATTTTGAAGAAACTCCGATTTCACACTTCTATTTAAGTTTATTGGTGTAATTCCTGGATTTTCAACTTTCGCTACATTTTCATCTTTACCTTGTTTTTTATAAGTAATTACGTAATTATTTTTGTAAAATCGGTTAGCAAAATCTATGACTTCTTGTTTTGTTATTTTGCGTAATTCATCTAAAAAAGCAGTTCTTTTTTCCCAATCTTGTCTATGTATAAATGCATTATAATAAGCACTTGCCAACGCTGTATTATTTTCATATTGCTGTGTTTGACTTAATTTTAAATCGTTAATAACTGCATCTAAAAGCCATTCGTCAAAATTACCATTTTTTAAATTTTCAATTTCTGCTAATAATAAATCTTTAACTTCATCTAAGGTTTGTCCTGCTTTTGGCGTTCCGTAGAGTTTATGATAACCATAATCGTTTAAAAAAGTTGGAGAACATCCGCCTCGTTGCATCGTTTGCTTTTGATTGATATTTAAATCTATTAAACCTGCATTACCGTTAGCTAAAATCATATCAGCCATTGTGAGTAGTTGCTCCTCTTTTGTTCCAATACCTTCTGATCTAAATGCAATTGATACCGATTCAGAATTTGGTCCAAAAACTTCTCTTTTGATTGGTGAAGTAATTGGTGTTTCTTTTGGTAATGTTGGATGTGTAACTTCTTTGCGAGCTAGTTTACCAAAGGTATCATTAACTTCTTTTATTGTTTTATCAAAATCAATATCTCCAACCAAAACCATTGCCATATTATTTGGCACATAGTATTTACTAAAGTAGTTATGAATATCAACCATTGATGGGTTTTTTAAATGCTCTGAAGTACCAATTGTAGTTTGTTGACCATAAGGATGTGTAGGAAACAAACCATCTAACATTGCAGTGTAACTCTTTCGCCAATCATTATCTTGACCTCTATTAAATTCCTCGTATACTGCTTCCAATTCTGTATGAAATAATCGTAAAACTAATTCACTAAAACGTTCTTGTTCTAAAGTCAACCATTTGTGTAATTCATTTGCAGGAATTTTATTTTTGTAAACGGTTTCTTCAAACCAAGTATGTGCATTCGTTCCTGTTGCTCCTAATGAGCCAACCATTTTATCGTATTCATTGGCAATTGCGTAATCAGAGGCTTCCAAAGAAACTCTATCGATTTCTTGATAGATTTCTTTTTTCTTATTTTCATCTTTTTCTGCACGTTTTTTTTCATACAAATCAGAAATTTGTTTTAAGTATCCTTTTTCCTTTTCCCAATCTTGTGTTCCAAATTTACTTGTTCCTTTAAAAAGCATATGTTCTAAGTAGTGAGCTAATCCTGTTGACTCTTTAGGGTCATAGATAGAACCTGCTCTAACAGCTATATATGTTTGAATTTTAGGCTCATCCGTATTTTTACTGAGATAAACTTTCAGTCCATTTTTAAGGGTATAAAGACGCAATCCTGTAGGATCGTTTTCAACAGTTTCATACGTAAAGCCTTTGGCATCAGTATGTGAAGTGGTTGTGTAGTTTTTCGAATTTTCTTTTTTACAACTCATAAGCAATACTATTGAAAAAATTGCCACGACAAAAATTGATTTTTTCATTGTGATTTTAGTTTAGTTAATTTTTATATTTTAAGAAGGTAGTGTTTCAAATGTACAAGAATTACAATCTAATAACACTTTTTTTAGCTATTTATTATGATTTATTTAACGTTTTGGCAGAAATAGTTGGTTTAAAATGTATAATCAACAAACCAATTGGCATTAAAGCACTTACTATAAATAATATTGTATTTATTTGTGTAATTCCTTTGTAATAAGTAATTAAAAATCCTTGTAAAAAAAGGAACAGTTCACTTAAAAATATTCCAATAATTAACACAGATATTCCTGTTTTACTCAATTTTACTTTAGGATGAATTAAAATAAGTAGAATAATAAACAAACTCATAAATCCTAAAGTAAATAAATGTAAATATCCTATAATGAAATATGATTTTAATTGTAATGCAATCTTCATGATAGAAGGAAATACACTTAAAAACTGCATTATAATTTTAATACAATATGATACGAGTACAAAAACACTTAAGTTTTTGATAAATTTTGAATTTAATTTTTTGAATAGAGCATTCCCTATTTTAAATAAATAAACTAAAGATACTAGTTGAACTAATGCTGCTACAAATGCTACATAGTACACAACACTTGGCATATTAGACCATAACAAAGAAAGTGTATATGCTGGAATGCAGGCAATATTTGTTAAATAATAAAAGGTTTTAAAATACTTATTATTATTTTTTATTTCTTTATTTTCAAGGTATTTAAATAGCATACCAAACAGTACAAAAACAAAAAAACCGTTATATAAAAAATGTAGGTAAAAATAGATAGTATTGTGATACAAGTCTGATTTTCCTGTCTTTAGGATAATTAACGGTAATAACCAAACAGCGATACTCGATAAATAATAATAAAAAATTCCTGTTCTAATAAACTTTACTGCAATTGTTTCTATCGGTTTTAAATTCTTTAAAACTTGATAAAGATATACATAACTTACTACTAAAAAGACGACTAATAAAACTATTGAAAATAACTTATAACCTTGTATCGTAAAACTAATTAACATTCCAACAAGAGTAATTGTCATTAACCTAAATAGCTGTTTTAGTTTTTTAGAATTTTGCAAAATAGTTGGATAAAAAACAAAACCTATTAAACTTATTGTTGCCAAAAAACCCCAACCTAAAAAGGCTATATGCGAGTGTGCTTGAACTACATTTTTGTATGTTATAGGAATAAAATCAACACTCACAGATAATCTGATGTACAAACCAAATAAAGCGGCAAGTATAAAAAATATTCGCGCTATTTTTAACTGCTTTTTAAATACTGATGGTTTCATAAATGTTATTTTTTAGGGGTATTGTTAATCAACAACGGTTTCACATATTGTGAAACCGTTGAATGTTTTTTTATTACGATATTATAGAAATTACCCTAATACTTCGGCAACTTTTTTACCAATTTCTGCTGGAGATTCTACAACGTGAATTCCATTTTCTCTTAAAATTCTCATCTTAGCTTGTGCAGTATCATCAGCACCACCAACAATTGCTCCTGCATGTCCCATCGTTCTACCTTTTGGTGCAGTTTGACCTGCAATAAAGCCAACTACAGGTTTTTTATTTCCTGTCGCTTTTATCCATTTTGCTGCATCAGCCTCTAATTGACCTCCTATTTCACCAATCATAACAATTGCTTCAGTTTCTGGATCATTCATAAGTAATTCTACTGCTTCTTTAGTAGTTGTACCAATAATTGGATCTCCTCCAATACCAATGGCTGTAGTAATTCCATATCCTTGTTTTACAACTTGATCTGCTGCTTCATAAGTTAAAGTTCCTGATTTTGAAACAATTCCAACTTTACCTTTTTTAAAGATAAATCCAGGCATAATTCCTACTTTTGCTTCGTCTGGAGTGATAACTCCTGGACAGTTAGGACCAACTAAACGACAATCTTTACCGTCAATATAATTTTTTACTTTTACCATATCTCCAACAGGTATTCCTTCAGTAATACAAATTATTACTTTAATTCCTGCATCTGCTGCTTCCATAATTGCATCTGCTGCAAAAGCTGGCGGAACGAAGATAATAGACACATTTGCTTCGGCTTTTATAACAGCATCAGCAACGGTATTAAAAACAGGACGGTCAAGGTGAGTTTGACCTCCTTTTCCTGGAGTAACACCTCCAACAACATTTGTACCGTATTCAATCATTTGTGTGGCATGAAATGTACCTTCACTTCCTGTAAAACCTTGTACTATTATTTTTGAATCTTTATTAACTAGAACGCTCATGTATAATCTATTTAATCGTTTTTATATTGATATTGTATTTTTTACTGATGCAAATTTACACTTTTTACACCTTAGATTTGACTAAATATTTTATTTTTTTGTCAATCTTTTTAAAGTTGCTAATTCTTTTAGATGTTGTCGTGCTTCGTTTATAGGATTTCCTGTATAAACCTTTCCTCCTACTACTGATTTTGTAACTCCTGTTTGCCCTAAAATAATAGCTTTTTCGCCAATAGTAATATCGCTCCTTACTCCTACTTGACCCCAAATTGTAACTTGATCTTCAACAACTACACAACCTGCAATACCAACTTGTGATGCGATTAAACATTTTTTACCAATAATAGTATCATGACCTATTTGAACTAAATTATCAATTTTTGTACCCTCTCCAATAGTTGTACTTCCTGATACTCCTCTATCAATAGTGCAGTTTGCGCCGATATCTACATTGTTTTTTATGATGATATTTCCTCCTGAAATTAATTTATCGTATCCTTCTTCTCTATTTTTATAATAAAATGCATCTGCTCCTAATACGGTTCCTGAATGGATAGTTACATTATCGCCAAGTATATTTCCATCGTATATTGAAACATTGGAATGTATAATACAGTTTTTACCAATTATAACATCATTTCCAATAAAAACGTTGGGTTGTATAATTGTTCCTTCTCCAATTTTGGCAGTAGTTGATATTGTAGTATTTGATGGTTTAAAAGCATTAAAATGTAACGTTAACTTGTTAAAATCTCTAAATGGATCATCTGATATAAGCAACGCTTTACCTTCAGGACATGCTACTTTTTTGTTGATAAGTATAATTGTTGCAGCAGAGTTTAATGCTTTATCATAGTATTTTGGATGATCGACAAATACAATATCTCCTTTTTCTACTACGTGAATTTCATTTATACCATATACTGGAAAATCATCACTTCCTATATATTTGGTATTTATAATTTGTGCTATTTCTTTTAGCGTTTGCGGTTTGTCAAATTTCATTTATAGACAGGTTTTTTTTCAAATGTAAAAGGAATTTGTTCCATTGAACTCATTTTATATCCAAAGTTATCCTTAGAAGTCCAACTCAATATATGATAAACAGAATCTTCAACCTTTAATAAACTTAAAATACTCATAACAGGTTTTTGTTGTTCATCTTCTGTTAAAATCTTTAATTGTCGTGCTTTAAACTCATTAATTTCCAACAATCCGTAATCTTCTATTTTAGCATTTTGATATATATTATAAATATTATTTTTTACGCCGTTTTTAAACGATTCCATTAGCGGAATACTATCTATCAAATAGGTTTTAGTAGATTTATAATCTTTATAATCCTCAAGACTTTCTTTATAAATTAAGACTGACAATGACTCGTCAGGATTAGAATATGAAATTTTATTTTCTATTTCATAATCTGTGTTTTTAATCATATCAAAAGGCAATTTGATTCTATAATTAGCATCAATATTAACTAATTTTCCTACTCTTGAATTTGAATATGGATTATTTTTATTTAAACTTGGCAGTGGTCGTTTTGCTCTTTCCACTTTATCTATTGTTTTAACTGTTTCAGACAAAACATAAGTACAAGATGAAAATATTAGTAATACAATCACTAAAAAGAGAATACGCTTCATCTTTATTCTTTAACTCTTTCTTGATAAAGCCCCTTTTCTGTTGTGATTTTTATTTTATCACCTTCGTTAATAAATAATGGTACATTTATTTTTGCTCCTGTTTCAACAGTTGCTGGTTTTGTAGCGTTAGTTGCCGTATTTCCTTTTACTCCAGGCTCGGTATGTGTTACTTCTAATATAACACTTTGAGGCATTTCTACAGATAACGGCATTTGATCTTCTGAATTAATAATTACAGTTACTACTTCACCTTCTTTTAATAAGTCAGGAGCGTCTAAAGTTGCTTTTTGAAGTGTTATTTGCTCATAATTTTCAGTATGCATAAAATGATACATATCTCCTTCTGGATATAAATATTGAAATTTATGTGTTTCAACACGTACATCATCCAGTTTTCTACCAGCAGGAAAGGTATTATCTACCACTTTTCCGTTCGTTACACTTTTTAATTTAGTTCTTACAAAAGCAGGACCTTTTCCAGGTTTTACGTGTAAAAATTCTACTACTTTATAGATGTCGTTATTGTATTTTATACATAATCCGTTTCTAATATCTGATGTTGTTGCCATTTTTTGTTTTTTTTTATTGATTAATTTCCTGTGTACCCTTTCATGATACCTCTTTGTGAGTTTCGTATAAATTGAATTATGGTATCTCGTTCGTCAGTTGCTTCAAATTCTGCTTCTAAAATTCCGAGTGCTTGAGAAGTATTATAATTTTTTTGATATAAAACTCTAAATATATTTTGTATTTCTCTTATTTTTTCTGTTGAAAAACCTTTTCGTCTTAATCCTATTGAGTTAATACCTACATAAGACAATGGTTCTTTTGCTGCTTTTGTATAAGGCGGAACATCTTTACGTACTAAAGATCCTCCTGAAACCATTGCAAATTGACCAACATGTATAAATTGATGTATTGCTGACAAACCTCCTATAATGGCATGTTTTCCTACAGTTACGTGTCCTGCCAATGCAACTCCATTTACTATAATTGCGTTATCACCAACTATACAATCATGTGCAATATGAGCAGTTGCCATAATCAAACAATTATCACCTATAACTGTTTGTCCAGAAGCTTTTGTTCCTCTATTTATGGTTACACATTCACGTATGGTAACATTATCCCCTATAATAGCTAATGAATCCTCTCCTTCAAATTTTAAATCTTGAGGTATCGCTGATATAACTGCTCCTGGAAAAATTCTACAATTTTTACCTATTCTTGCACCTTCCATTATGGTTACATTGGATCCAATCCATGTTCCTGAGCCTATGGTAACATTATGGTGTATTGTAGTAAAAGGTTCTACAACTACATTTCTTGCTATTTTTGCTTGAGGATGTATATATGCTAGTGGTTGATTCATATTATTGTTTTTTTGCTATTTGCGCCATTAATTGTGCTTCGGCTACTAATTTATTATTGGCATACGCATAGGCTTGCATATGACATATACCGCGTCTTATAGGAGTTATTAATTCACAACTAAAAATAAGTGTATCTCCTGGCAAAACCTTTTGTTTGAATTTTACATTATCCATTTTCATAAAATAAGTAAGATAATTTTCAGGATCTGGGACGGTACTTAAAACTAAAACACCTCCACATTGTGCCATTGCTTCTACTTGTAAAACTCCTGGCATTACAGGTGCTTCAGGAAAATGACCAACAAAAAAACCTTCGTTCATCGTCACATTTTTCATTCCTACAACACTTTTATCTGTCAATTCTAAAATTCTATCGATTAGTAAAAATGGAGGTCGGTGTGGTAGAATATCCATAATTTTATGAATGTCCATCAGAGGTGTTTCATTCAAATCAAAATATGGAACTTTATTTCTCTTTTCAGTTTTTATTATTTTTGATAATTTTTTGGCAAATGCGGTATTAACTTTATGTCCAGGTTTATTAGCAATTATTTTACCTCTAATCCTAGTTCCTACTAATGCTAAATCACCTATTACATCTAATAATTTATGGCGCGCAGCCTCGTTAGTCCAATGTAAGGTTAGGTTGTCTAAAATTCCATTTGGTGTTACAGAAATTTCTTTTCTGTTAAAAACCTTTTTTAATTTTTCAGTAGTTTCTTCTGATATTTCTTTATCTACATAAACTATCGCATTGTTTAAATCTCCTCCTTTTATCAAGTCATTATCAATTAGCATTTCAATTTCGTGTAAAAAACTAAATGTTCTTGCCGCTGCAATTTCATCTTTAAAATCTGATAATGAATTTATTGCAGCATTTTGAGTGCCTAATACTTTGGTACCAAAATCAACAATAGCAGTTACTTGATATTCATCTGCAGGCATTAAAATAATTTCGCTACCTGTTTCTGCATCTTTATATGATATTATTTCTTTAACTATATATTCTTCTCTTGCAGCATCTTGTTCTTCAATTAAGGCTTTTTCTAAAGCTTCTACAAAAAACTTTGAAGAACCATCCATAATTGGAGGTTCTGGCGAATCGATTTCTATATTTAGATTGTCAATTCCTAAGGCATAAGCAGCTGCTAAAACGTGCTCGCAAGTGTTTATTTGTACGCCATTTTTTTCAAGATTAGTACCTCTTTGCGTATTTACTACATTACATGCTTGTGCTTGTATTATAGGTTTTCCTTCTAAATCTACCCTCACAAAAGCATAACCATTATTTATTGGTGCTGGTTTAAAGGTCATTGTTACTTTTTTACCTGTATGTAACCCAACTCCTGAAAGTGATATTTCGTTTTGTATCGTTTTTTGATTTGTACTCATTATTTTTCTTTTAATGCTTTAATCTCTTTTTCTAATTGATGTATAGTTGCTGCCAGTTTTGGCAAATTTTTAAAATAGATATATGATTTGTTCCAATCCATAAAATCAAATGCGTGTGAACCTTGTACTACTGCATTATCTTTTAAATTTTTACCAACTCCTGATTGTGCTTGAATTTTGACCTTATTACCTATTGTCAAATGCCCTGCAAAACCTACTTGTCCTCCTATTTGACAATTTTCACCTATTTTGGTAGAACCTGCAACTCCTGTTTGTGAAGCAATTACAGTATTTTTTCCTATTTCTACGTTATGTGCAACTTGTATTTGATTATCTAACTTTACGCCTTCTCTTATTATTGTTGATCCAAGTGTTGCTCTATCTATAGTTGTACAAGTTCCTATATCTACATTATCTTCAATAATTACATTTCCTATTTGTGGAATTTTACTGTACACTCCTTCATCATTTGGAACAAAACCAAAACCATCAGCTCCTATTATTGCGCCAGAATTAATCATACAGTTTTTCCCAATTTTTGTTTCGTGATAAATCTTAACTCCTGAAAAAATTATAGTATTATCACCTATTTCAACATCATCTCCTATGTACGCATTTGGATAAATTTTTACGTGATTACCAATTTTAACATTGTTACCAATATAAGCAAACGCTCCAATATATGGCTCGTCACCTATAACGGCAGTATCACTAATAAAATTAGGAGTTTCTACTCCTGTTTTTGCTATTTTTGATTGACTATAAAATTCTAATAATTTTGTAAACGAAGCATATGCATCGTCAACCTTAAGCAAGGTCACTTGTATCTCTTTTTCTGGCTCAAACGTTTTATTTACAACAACTATTGATGCGTTGGTTGTATATATAAAAGGTGTATATTTTGGATTTGACAAAAACGTGAGAGAACCTTTTTCTCCTTCTTCTATTTTAGATAATGTAGAAACCTCAATTTGCGGATTTCCTACAACTTCTGCATCTAAAATTTCTGCTATTTGATGTGCGGTAAAATTCATTGTTGCAAAAGTAATAAATTTATTGTTGTTTATAACGAACTCTTAGGATAACACATAAAATATTTTACGACAGGAGTTGACAAAGCCACTAAATTCAAATGGTCAGATGCTTTTGCGATATCAATTACTTCTCCATTTTTAAACAAAATATAAATTTGATTGATAACGCCATCATAGGCTTGATTTGATACTTTTCCTGCTATAAAAAAATAATCAAGTTCTGTATTTGATAAATGGTAGTCTTTTTTAACTTGAGTTTTAAAATTATTCAGAACCTTGTCTTCAAATGGAGTGCTTTGCAATGTTATTTTAAACAAATCTCTATTAATCAATCTTTTAGACAGTTCAGAAAGTACTTTATCTTGATGTGTTTCCCATTCTTTTATTGCTGACATAACATCGTAATCATCTAATTTTGAAAAAATAATTAAAACATCTTGCGTAAAATTAGTTGTGTTAATTGGATTTTCTAAAAAATATTTTAACGCAGTACTACATCTTACTTCAACTCCATTTTCAACTAATTCTTTGGCTCTTTTTAATATTTTTACCAATATATTTTCCGCTACCAATCCCGTTTTATGCAAATACACTTGCCAATACATCAATCTACGAGCAACAATAAATTTTTCAACAGAATAAATGCCTTTTTCTTCAACTACCAAACAGTCATCTTTTACATTGAGCATAGTTATCAATCGCTCTGAATTGATATTTCCTTCTGAAACACCTGTATAAAAACTATCTCTTTTTAAATAGTCTAATCTATCCATATCTAACTGACTACTAATTAATTGATGTAGAAAGTTTCGTTTGTACTCGTTTTTAAAAATTTGAATTGCCAAGGTTAATTTTCCATCAAACTCGTTATTTAACGCCTCCATAAATTTTAGTGAAATGTCTTCGTGACTTATTTCAGAAACAATGCTATGCTCCAAAGCGTGTGAAAAAGCACCATGACCAATATCATGCAATAAAATGGCTATATACAAGGCATTTTCTTCGTCATCTGAAATAAAAATATCTTTAAACCGAAGAGCACGTACAGCCTTTTGCATCAAGTGCATACAACCAATAGCGTGTTGAAAACGTGTATGCTGCGCTCCAGGATAAACCATGTACGATAATCCCATTTGCGAAACACGTCTTAAACGTTGAAAATAGGGATGTTCAATTAAATCGAAAATTAAAGTATTAGGAATCGTAATAAATCCGTAAATTGGGTCGTTTAATATTTTAAGTTTGTTCGTTTTTTTAGCGTTCAAAATAAATTTGGATTAAATAATTATACAAAGATAACAATTACATATGAGCAATATAAACATTTTATGGGTTGATGATGAAATAGACTTATTAAAACCGCATATTATTTTCTTAGAAAAGAAAAATTACAAGGTAACAACCTGTACAAATGGCGCTGATGCCATTGATTTGATTAATGAAGCACCTTTTGATATTGTTTTTTTAGATGAAAATATGCCTGGAATTTCAGGATTAGAAACATTGACAGAAATAAAATCTAAAAATGCGAATCTTCCTGTAATTATGATTACCAAAAGTGAGGAAGAATACATTATGGAAGATGCGATTGGTAATAAAATTGCAGATTATTTGATAAAACCTGTAAATCCTAATCAAATCTTATTGAGTTTAAAGAAAAATTTAGACCATTCGAGATTGATTTCAGAAAAAACAACTTCTAATTATCAGCAAGATTTTAGAAAAATAGCCATGGATTTATCAATGATAAATTCTTATGAAGAATGGGCAGATTTGTATCAAAAATTAGTGTATTGGGAAATAGAATTAGAAAATATAAACGATCAAGGAATGATCGAAATTCTTGAAAGTCAAAAACAGGAGGCTAATTCTCAGTTCTTTAAATTTATCAAAAAAAACTATCAAGATTGGTTTCACGGTTATGAAGGTCCTGTTTTATCATACACTCTTTTTAAAGATATAATAGTACCACAATTAAACAGTAAAAACGGAACACTACTTGTCGTTATTGATAATTTGCGTTTTGACCAATGGAGAGTTATTGAACCTTTAATTTCTGATTATTATAAAAAAACTGAAGAAACTGCATTTTATAGTATCTTACCAACAGCAACACAGTATGCACGTAATGCTATTTTCTCTGGATTAATGCCTTCGGAAATGGAAAAATTATATCCTAATTATTGGAAAAATGATACAGATGAAGGCGGAAAAAATTTACACGAAAATGATTTTTTAATTGAACAAATAAAACGTCTAAACCTCAATATTAAGCACGAATATTATAAAATTACCAATCTAAAAGCTGGAAAACAATTAGCAGACTCATATAAATCAACAAAAGATAATGATTTAACTGTGATTGTTTACAATTTTGTAGATATGCTGTCACACGCAAAAACTGAGATGGAAGTTATTAAAGAACTCGCAGGAGATGACAAAGCATATCGTTCATTAACATTGAGTTGGTTTAAAAATTCTCCGCTGATGGAAATTATCCAAAAAGCGCAAGAATTGGGACAAAAATTAATCATCACTACCGATCATGGTACAATTAACTCTACTGCTCCTACTAAAGTAATTGGTGATAAAAATATTAGTTCTAACTTACGATACAAAACAGGAAGAAGCCTAACATACAACGAAAAAGATGTGTATGCAGTTTCGAATCCAAAAGATATTTTTTTACCATCAATTAATATAAATAGTTCGTTTATTTTTGCAAAAGAAGATTTGTTTTTTGCGTATCCTAACAACTATAACCATTTTGTTAAATACTATAAAAACACGTATCAGCACGGAGGAATATCATTAGAAGAAATGATTATTCCTTGCGCTATTTTAGAACCGAAATAAAAATATTAAAGCAATCTCTCATTCCTAAATAGGTAGGAATGATAAAATAAAAACTGTTACAAACCTAAAATGCAACAAAACTACACACTTAAAGAACTTCCTGAAATTGCTAAAACTATTATTGCTACTACAACAAGTAAAATACTGCTTTTTAATGGCGAAATGGGTGTTGGAAAAACAACCTTAATAAAAGAAGTTGTAAAGCAGTTAGGCGTTACTGATATTGCTAATTCTCCTACTTTTTCATTAGTAAACGAATATATTACTGATGATGATCAAACCATTTATCATTTTGATTTTTATAGAATTGAAACAGAAGAAGAAGCACTCGATATTGGTATTGAAGAGTATTTTTATGATGATAATGCTTGGTGTTTTATAGAATGGGGAAATAAAGTAGAAAATTTACTACCTTTAGAGTTTGTTAATATAAACCTTATTGCAAACACTGACAACCAACGAACCATTGAAATTAAAACACCATGAGTACTTCGCCATTTAGCAAACAACAACTAATGCCACAAGCAGAAATGCTTGAAATACAACGTAAAAAAGGAGAATTATTGATAGGAATCCCTAAGGAATCTTATATGCAAGAAAAACGCGTTTGTCTAACTCCAGACGCTGTATCAGCATTAACTGTTCACGGACATCGATTTGTTATCGAAACAGGTGCAGGATTGGGTGCAAATTATTCTGACAAAGAATATTCAGAGGCTGGAGCAAAAATATCATATGATGTTAAAGAAGCATTTGAATGCAATATTGTTTTAAAAGTAGAACCACCAACATTAGATGAAATAGATATGATGCACCCTCAAAGCGTATTATTTTCTGCTCTTCAGCTTAAAACTCAAACAAAAAAATATTTTGAAGCACTTGCAAAAAAACGAATTACAGCAGTTGCATTTGACTATATACGTGATGATCAAGGTGCATATCCTGTAGTAAAATCATTAAGTGAAATTGCAGGAACAGCCTCTATATTAATTGCAGGTGAAATAATGAGCAAAGACAAAAACGGTTTACTTCTTGGCAATATTAGTGGTGTTCCTCCTACTGATGTTGTTATTATAGGAGCAGGAACAGTTGGCGAATTTGCAGCAAGATGCGCAATAGGAATGGGCGCTGTAGTCAAAGTTTTTGACAATTCACTTTCAAAATTAAGAAACTTACAACGTTGCCTTGGCACTTCAATTTATACATCTACTATTCAACCTAAAAATTTACAAAAAGCATTAATGCGTTGTGATGTTGCAATTGGTGCTGTTAGAGGAAAAACACGCACACCAATTTTAGTTTCAGAACCAATGGTTGAAAAAATGAAAGAAGGTGCTGTTATTGTTGATGTTAGTATAGATCGTGGCGGTTGTTTTGAAACCTCAGAAGTTACAACTCATAAACAACCTGTTTTTGAAAAACACGGTGTTTTTCATTATTGTGTACCAAATATTCCTTCAAAATATGCTCGTACTTCCTCAGTATCAATCAGTAATATATTTACACCTTACCTTTTAAATATTGGTGAAGAAGGAGGTTTTGAAAATGCTGTAAGATTTGACAAAAGTTTGCAAAAAGGTATGTACTTTTACCACGGAATTTTAACCAACAAATCAGTTGCAGATTGGTTTAATCTTCCCTTTAGAGATATTAATTTATTAATTTTATAAAACCTTTATTTAAAGGTTATTAGTTAGTTTATGGACTTGTTAAAACGATTTATTTATTACGGTTCTGGTTTATTTATCGGAATTATTTTTGTGTTTTTTATTTGGGATAAAAAGAAAATTCAGTTTGATTACTTACCAAATGCACGTACTTTAAAAAAAATACGAAAAGATACACGATTATTTTCGGCATATGCCAATGAAAATATGCTAAAAATTGGAATAGATACTGCTGATATTTCTACTATTTTAATAGATGGTAATGTAAATTTCAAAAAAAGTGATCCAAGAGGAGAACCTTGTAAAACGTATTTTATTGAAGGAAATATAGAAGATAAAAATATAGCACTTGTTGTAAAAAAATGTGATACAATTTCTACTATTGATAAGGTGATTTTAAACTAAGTTTAGTTTTTTATTGATTATGAATTTATCCAAATATCTTTCAGAATTTATAGGTACTTACATCATGATTTTTTTTGGTACTGGAGCAATGGTTGTAGAAAGCATACAACCAAATATTGGCGTTTTTGGTATTGCTGTAACTTGGGGAATTGTGGTAATGATTATGATTTACACCTTTGGACAAACTTCTGGAGCACACATAAATCCTGCAGTAACGATTGGTTTTGCATTTTTAGGTCAGTTTAGCAAAAAACAGGTTTTACCATATATTATTTCACAAATTTTAGGCGCTGTTGCTGCTAGTTTTACGTTAAAATTACTATTTCCAAATCTACCATTATACGGAAATACGTTGCCATCAAATGGTTGGTTGCAAAGTTTTGTTTTAGAATTTATTATGACATTTATTTTGATGTTTGTTATTCTAAAAGTATCCTCAAAAGCAAATAACGTTGGTATAATGGCAGCAGTTGCAATTGGTGGCGTTGTATTAATTGAAGCCTTAGTTTTTGGTCCTATTACAGGTGCATCAATGAATCCTGCACGCAGTATCGCTCCTGCCCTTGCCTCTTTTCACTTTGCGAGTTTATGGCTGTATGTCATTGCTCCTGTTTTGGGTGCTGTTTTTGCTGTGTTGGTTTTTAAATCTTTAAATGTAAATAAATAACTTTTATTATTTATTTATAAATCAACTATTCAACATATTCTAATATGTCTCCAGGCTGACAATTTAAAGCCAAACAAATTGAATTTAATGTTGAAAATCGAATTGCTTTAACCTTACCTTGCTTTAAAATTGAAAGATTGACTGTTGATACTCCAACTTTTTCTGAAAGTTCTTTTAACTTCATTTTACGTTTTACCAACACTAAATCTAAGTTAACAATAATTGCCATAATTATCTATTTATATAACTAATGATTTCTCGATATTATTCAACAACTCATCATAATTTTCTTTGTTTTTTTCCCAAGAATACATTTGAAATAAAGTTGCTGAACAAAATTTAATTATAGTTTTTTCATCTTTAACATTAAAATCTATATATAAATTTTCACCCCAAGATTTTAAAGAAATAGGAGTAATTGCTAAAATTTCATAAGTACTTTTGCTACTTTCCACTAATTTAAAATTTGAGTTATTTATTACCTCAATAACTTTTTCAAACATTAAATCTATAGAAATATCATAAGTGACTTCATAATGAACCTTTGCAGTGAGAATATTGTAAGTACTTGTAAAATAGTTTTTATATAATAAATGTTTTCTAATTATCAAATTAAAAATAAAAAAACCCAACATTAAAAAAAGAATTGTCAATCTTATTGGATTACTCGGTTTGAGGTAGTAAGTTGTTAAAACTGAGAAAATAATAATAAAAAATGCTACAAATATGTGTTTTAAAGTTGTCAAAAAAAATGTTTTAAATATTATAGTACAAACTAACAATAAAAAATAACGATAAACAAATATTTATTAATGTTTATCGTTAATAAAATGTTTTTTTGAGTTAAATTATAATCTATCACTATAATAACGTTCTTTAACTTTTACAATACTTTTAATGGTTTTTTCCATCCATTCTAGTTTTTTATAAAAAATCTCATCTTCAGTTAGTTGCCAATTAATCGTACTATTTCTTAATCGCTGAGTTACAGACTGCAAAGTAATTGCTGCTGCTACTGATACATTCAAACTTTCGGTAAAACCAACCATTGGAATTTTTAAAAAGCCATCTGCTTGACGCATCATAGTATCAGAAACTCCTGCTTTTTCTACTCCAAATACAAAAGCCGATTTTTTAGTAATATCAAAATCATGTAATAAACACGAATCATTGTGTGGAGATGTTGCTATTAATTGATATCCTTGACTTTTTATACTATCTATACAATCTTGCGTATTTATTTGTTTTTCTCTGTATCTATGAAAATCAAGCCATTTTTGTGAACCTTTTCCTACTTGATTTGATATATAACTCTTGTATTTATTTTCGATTATATGTACATCTTGAATACCAAATATATCGCAACTACGAACTATTGCACTAGTGTTGTGTTTTTGATATAAATCTTCTAAAATCACTGTAAAATGTCTTGTTCTTTGTGAAAGTATCACGTCAAATAAATCCTTTCGCCTATCGCTTAGCATTGGTGCAATATGATTGTAATAGTCTAAATCTTCTTTTTTTATCATAAGCAAATATAAATAATTATTGAAAATTTGAATAATAGATCATAAAATGATTGTTAATCTTTGTCATTCTGAACGATAGTGAAGAATCTTAAATTAATAAAAACATTTCTTTATCCAAGAACTATACAATTTACTGGTTTTAACACGTCACTTCGAGTGGTTTTTATGAGGAACGAATAAAAATTGTATCGAGAAG